>JAAERC010000963.1 GCA_024230695.1 Candidatus Zixiibacteriota bacterium | reverse complement strand
GTTATCATGCGATGGGATTGGTGCATGAGTTATGGAAACCGGTCGGTTACAAATTTTCTGATTATATTGCAAATCCAAAACCTAATAATTATCAATCATTGCATACCGCTGTTTTTGGACCGGAGGGGAAGGTCGTCGAGATACAGATCAGAACCAAAGAGATGCATCGAATAGCCGAAAATGGTATTGCCGCTCACTGGTTATATAAAGAGGGCAAGCAGGAACTTGATAAAACCGACAAACAGATGTTATGGCTTCGTGATGTTCTCGATTGGCAAAAGGATATGACCAATCCCTCGGAATTTCTGGAACTTCTTAAAATAGATCTATTTGCCGAAGATATTTTTGTCTATACACCTCAGGGAGAGATCATCCATCTTGCCGCCGGAGCTACTCCGCTTGATTTTGCATTCAGTATTCATACCGAAGTCGGTATGCATTGTAGTGGTGCTAAAATCAATGGACGGATCATGCCTTTATCCACCCCATTAAAATCGGGAGATAAAATAGAAGTGCTGACCAGTCCGCATCGACATCCGACCCAGGATTGGCTAAAAATTGCCACTACTTCATCGGCTCGGGCAAAAATAAGACGATGGCTGAAACAGGCCGGCAATGAACAAGCGGTTGCGTTGGGCAAAGAACTGCTTGAAAGAGAAATGAAAAAACATCGGCTGAAACTTCCGCCAGATGATGAGTTTTTGGATATCGCTCAAGGATTTTCGTTTACCTCGATTGAAAGTCTGTATTTCTCAATTGGCAGTGGAAATATATCTTGTCAGCAGGTTGTTACCAGGTTGATGCCGGTAGAAGAAGAAGTCAAAGAAATTCAGGTTGATGAGGTTCTGAAGCGTTTTCGAGGCGAGCGAGGAATCAGAATCGAGGGTATGGACAACATGATGTTCCAGTTTGCCGGATGTTGCCAGCCTATTCCAGGTGAGGAAATCATTGGTTATATTACGCGGGGACGGGGAGTAACTATTCATCGTTCCGATTGCCCATCGGCCCAGGAATTGATCAAACAGCCGGAAAGAACGGTTCCTGTTTCATGGGATGTTGCAACTGCTCAAAATTTTGTGGTTCGTTTGGAAATTGATGTTTCACCGAGAAAAAATATTTTGGCCGATATTACCGATTCCATTGCCGATAGTGATACCAATGTTATTGGTGCCGATATTAACTTTTCTGAAACAAACACAATTGGATATATTATTGTTGAGGTCAATAGTCTCAGTCAATTAGAGCGGGTATTACAAAAAATCAGAAAGGTCAGGGGTGTGAACCTGGTCAAGCGAGCTTATGGAACCGGCCATAATTTGGAATAGAAAAATATTTATTAAAAGGAATATACTATGAAAAGTACACATAAACGCGATACGATACTTATTGTTGCGGTAATAGTGATTTTTGCCGCCGCTTATTTTGTTTTTCAAAAAGAACCGGAACAAAAAAGTACTGGCTTTGAACATCCTGATGTAGCAGGGATGACAATGGGTGGTACTCCTGAAATGGAAAAATTAATTGCGGAACTTCCCAAAGATTATGATGGATTAATCAAATTTGGAAACAATTATATGGATCAGGGTATGTATACCCTTGCTATTGAATGTTACCAAAGAGGTTGTGCTATAGATTCTACCAACCCCGATGTTCTAATCGATCTGGGTGCTTGTTACCACGCTGTTGGCGGAGGTGAGAAAGCAATAGAATATTTCGAGAAGGCGCTGACCCTTAATCCTAATCATATAATTGGGCATTTTAATTCAGGGATTGTTTATCGTACTCTTGGAAACAAAGAAATGGCTGTGCGACATTGGCAGAAAGTTGTCGAATTAGACCAGGAAACACCAATGGCCGATTCCGCCAGAAGTTATATTGAACATAT
>JAAERC010000962.1 GCA_024230695.1 Candidatus Zixiibacteriota bacterium | reverse complement strand
GCCTCATTAAAAGACCCAATCTCATTATATGTATATGCTAACTCATTCACAGCCGATTTATACCAGGGATCAATTTCAATAGCTTTGTTATAGTATGTAATACATTTTCCAATATTGCCACGATTTTTTTCGTACCTTCCTAGAAAATAATACGCGTCCTTTTCATCAGGATAATATTGTAATAACTCATTTAATACCTGCACTGCAGATTCAATATCTCCATTTATAAATGCCTCTCTGCTTTCTATAAAATATTTTTCCTTGCGACTGGCATTTTCTGAATATTCAACCGCCTTGGATATAAAATCAATTCTATCATTCCGGTTGGCCGACAAAGATAAATAATAATATACCATGGCAAAGGTCGAATCAAACTGCAAGGCCTTTGCAAAACTTTCACTTGCCTCAGGTAAATAGAACTCAGAACTTTTCCTGATACCTTCTAAATAATGATGATACGCTTCAGGCGAATTGGTAGTTATGTCGGTAACCTGCTTATCCGGCTCCTCGTTGACTATTGATGGAAGATTCAGATCGTTCCTGATTCCCTTTGTAAGTTGATCTATGGAGGTAAATATATCCTCGCCCTCACCGCCCTCAACACGATGCGATGCTTCAACAAACCCGGTTTCAATATTAATTAATTGCGCAGTTAATACGATATTAGGCTCGGATTGTAAAATTGATCCTTTGATAACCCATCGGGCGTCAGTTTCCAATGCGATCTGCGTTGGAAAACCGATTTGGGATTCCAATGTATCGAGATGATTCAGTAAATCATTCAGTCGTTGCCCCGAAACGACTCGAAGATATTGTGATTCGGCGAGATCGGTTATAAGGAGATTTGCGGCAATTTTACCAAGCTGGTTATCCTCATTATTGCCAGTTAAATTTTCAAAATACAAAACGACAATACTATTGCGAGCGGCAAAAGCTTCAAGGTTGGTGCGAATCTGAATATCCCAGGGTTTTATGATAAGGACAACAAGTATCACCGCCACCAGAGCCATTGTTGGCGCATATGATTTCCAAAATCTATTTAAGAATGGTTCTTTTGAAACCTTAATTTCTTCTTTGATGAAATTATTTTTTTCTTCGGCCAAATTACCAACCATTTTCCGCATTTCCGGATTATGTCTCAGAATATCAGATTGTTGTATTAATTCCTGAACATCCAAATTGCAACTTTCGCATTCTAATAAATGCAATTCCATTTCTTCATTTGCTTTTTCATCAAGCATGCCTAACTCATAGGCAAACAACATCTCTTTGAATTTGTTATTATTACATTCGCTTTTCAATTGATCTCACCTTTTTCAATACAGGTTTTTAGCATGATCCGGGCGCGATAAAGTGTCGTATAAAAATTAGACCTGCTTATAAGCATTTTTTCACAGATTTCATCTGTCGAATACCCTTGATAATGAAGATTTAATATTCTGGCAAAACTTTTATTAATGCCATGTATTTTTTTAATACACTCAAATAGTCTTAACTTAAGGTTGGTGTAATTTTCATCATACTTGCTTGCGTAATCAATCATTAGAGACTGATTGGAGTTCTTGGGCAACCGCTTTGATTTATAATATGCCATTAACTGATTCTTTAAAACCTTATAGGCAAACGCCGCGAAGTTTGGTTGATTATCAAGAACTTTATATTTATTAGATAAAATCATCAGACTATTTTGAACAACCTCTTCAGCATCTTGCTTATTCATTATTCTTTGTAGAGCGAATATCTTAAAACTTACAGATAAATGTTTAAAAAGTTGTTTTTCGGCCGTTTTATCGCCGTTTTTGGATTTTATATATAAATCATTAATATCCATTAATAAAATATACCATTTACTTGAGATTAAGCAAAGCAGAATTAATTATATATTATAATTTCAATGAAATATATCACATGTAGATAGTACAGAGATATATTCTACCTGCCTAATTTCCTATTTTTTAAACTCCCAGGTAAGATTATGTAATCTTAATCTATTAATTAAATACAGTGTGCCAATTTGAAACATAAATAGTTTTGTGTTTGAAATAAAGCAAAGATTTTTGAGAGGGATTGATAAGGTAATAGGTTATAGCAAATTTAATGGAGATCCAAAATGACAAAAAGTATTCAACAACGTGAGTTTTACAAGTGCAGAGATAATTATATTATTGTCATTTTACTGATATTGTTTATCAGTTTTATAGCAAGTTCTGTTTTGGCTGATCAGATAGTTATCGATTACAGATTTGGACAGCCGCAGATGAATCAGGGCGATGTCAATGGTTGTACCTACGACTGGATAAAAATGCCGGAGACACCCAATGGGGGCAATCCGGGCGAACCGGCGCTCCCATCGAGAGGCGCCCAGATCCTTATTCCGGCCGGGCACAGTGTAGCCGATATAAGTATTGTTTGTGAAAACAAAATATTTATGGGTAAGGATTTTTTGGTGGCTCCGATTGGACCGCCGGTACCTTTATCAGAGTCATTGTCTGAAGGTCAATATCTTCCGCAACCCGATGAAACCATTTATACCTCAGACGACGTTTTCCCCGCCAATAAATTTGAAAATATTGGCGTTCAGGTTTTTCGAGGATATAATATTCTGATTCTAAAGTTAACACCGTTTGAATATTTTCCGGCTACAGGGAGGTTATACTATTGTCCTCAATTAAAAATTATAGTCAATACTTCTCCTTCTGATCGTACTAACACTATGTATCGTAGTAAAACCGAAGATATTTCTGAGATAAGAGGCAAAGTCGATAATCCTGAGATAATCAAATCATACGCGGACATTTGCTCTAATAGCAGGGATGCTTATGATCTTCTAATATTGACCAATGCTGAGATTGCCGATGCCTTTATACCATTGAAGACTTATCATGATAATGAGGGAATACTGACCGAAATTCATTCTATTGATGGAATTTCGTGGAATCCGAGTTTAGTTCGGGACTACATCAGAGATGCTTATACCAACGATGGTATTGAATATGTACTAATTGGCGGCGATGATGATATAATTCCGGCTCAAAATATGTATGTAGTGGCATGGAGTGCAACAGCCCCGGATATGCCGGTGGATCTGTATTTTGGGTGTCTTGATGGAACCTTCAATTATGATGGTGATGGTTATGTAGGTGAACCGGGCGATGGGAATAATGGTGGAGAAGTGGATTTAGTTGCTGAGGTTTTTGTTGGCAGGGCGGCGGTTGGAGATGTAAGCGAGGCAGAACGATTTGTTAGTAAAACATTACAGTATCTTACCTCCGACAAGACATATGATAAGAAAGTATTATTGTGTGGTGAGGATCTTGGGGATAATCGACCTGAAGCCAGACGGTGGGCGGCCGGTGGTTTGGAAGAATTGATTGATAGTTGTGATGCGAATGGTTATACAACGACCGGTTTTTCATCAACGATTTATAACATTGAAACTCTTTTTGATCGGGACTGGCCGGATAATAATTGGCCGGAATCAGAGATCATTGATCGCATTAATGACAATTATCATGTTATATCTCATCTGGGACATGCTAATGAACAAATTGACTTAACATTACATTATACTGAGTTGGATCAGTTTAATAATAGCAATTTATGTTTTCTTTATTCTCAGGGTTGTTTGGCCGGACACTTTGACGGTCTGGATTGCTGGGCCGAACATATGACAATAAAAATTGATTATGGAGCCTTTGCGGCCGTAATGAATGCCAGAAATGGCTGGTCTGATTATTGGATGGAACCATTTAGCGATGATGGGCCATCGCAAAGATATATGCGTGAATTCTGGGATGCTGTCTTAAATCCGGAAGAAAATAAGCCACAACTGGGACGTGCCAATCATGATTCCAAAGAAGATCAACTTTATCGTATAAATGAAGGATCGATGCGCTGGTGTTTCTATGAATTAACCCTTTTTGGTGACCCGTCGGTTTCTTTAAGGCGCCCAGCCGGTTTGATGTTTGATTTTCCAAATGGTATGCCGGAAACGGCGACGCCTGAAGTTCCAACTGTTTTCAGAGTTGATGCATCTTGTTTGTATGGGGCGGAACTTACTCCTTCCAGCGGACAACTTCATTATATCCTAAATGATGGAGAACTTCAAACGGTGGTAATGATCGAGATAGCTCCTGATCAATATGATGCAACATTGCCGCCAATTTCTTGCGGAGACATAATAAAGTATTATTTTAGTGCCGAAGAAGTAACGGCCGGCAGATTATATTATCCTAATCCGGTATCACCATATTGTTTAATTCCAGCAGATAATAGCAGTATTGTCTTCGCCGATAATTTTGAAAGTGACTTGGGTTGGACAGCATCTGGTCTATGGGAGCGTGGAATACCAACTGGTATGGGTAGTTTTGGTTCACCCGATCCTACCTCAGGTTGTGACGGGCCAAATGTTTTCGGGTACAATCTTAATGGTGATTACGAAAATGATCTTCCTGAAACATATCTGACATCACCACCAATTAATTGCAAATTAATGGCTAATGTCTATTTTAGTTTTCAGAGCTGGCAAAGCATTGATTATGCGTCCAATGGTGATCATTCTTATATCAAAATTAGCAATAATGGGACCGATTGGACAACTCTCTGGGAAAATATTGTGAGATTAACTGATGATGATTGGGTCGAAATGATTTTTGATATCACCGACATAGCCGCTCGCGAAGAAACTGTTTATCTTCGATGGGTTATGGGACCGACCAATAGTTACGTTTCATATTGTGGATGGAACATTGATGATGTTAATGTTTATGGATATGAATGTTGGATACCTATTTGTGGCGATGCTAATGGGGATCAATATATTGATATATTGGATATAGTCTATTTAATAAACTATAAGTATAAATCTGGCCCCATCCCCGATCCGATTGAAATAGCAGATGTTAATCATGATGGATTGATTGATATACTTGATATTGTTTCTTTGGTAAACTATAAATACAAATCCGGTCCCGAACCAGATTGTTTGCTTTAGAAAATCTTGCTGAGAGACTTGGATCTCTCTGTGTCGCTTTAAACTTGCGAAGAGACAAAATATAGTATACACTACTCTCTATGAATAGTCTCGAATTGTTGAAAAATTGTTATCTATGCAAAGAGCTGGATGATCAGGAATTAAATACTTTAGCCGAGATTGTTTTTATCAGG
>JAAERC010000961.1 GCA_024230695.1 Candidatus Zixiibacteriota bacterium | reverse complement strand
TCTGATAAAATAACTATCAAGCGCTTTGAGATAATGGAGCCGTCTTTATATGATATTTTCATAAATGTTGGCGGGGTCAAACCTTCTGATCTTAATAAGGAAGGAGAAGCCGATGTCTAAGATGTGGGTAATTATTAAGCGTGAATATGCTCAGGTAGTCAAAAAGAAATCATTTATTGTCGGTATACTATTAACGCCGATTTTTATGGCGGCTATCACAATAATGCCGGCTATGCTAGCTTCGAAAAAAGCAGATGATACTCATAAGATGGCTGTTATTGAAATGGATGATAAGAAGATAGGGGAGAAGTTCGCCGAATCATTGACGCAATATACTCTTGACAATGATCTGCCCGCTTACGAAGTCACGGGTATTTTTAATATAAACGCCGATGATACGGCCAAATTGGCTGAACAACGATCCATATTGGATTCGCTTGTCAGAGGAAAAGAAATAAAAAGTTATCTAGTAATCAATAGTAATGCAGCCGAAAATGATTCAATAATTCTAGTCGCCAAATCGTTCGGGTTTAGAACAAACTCTCGATTTGAAAAAAGGTTATCGGATATTTTATCCGGTATCAGATTAAATAAATCCGAGGTTAACCTTGAAATCGATTCAATTCTCAATCTAACCAGAAGAATAGATATCAGCCAACAGGCTCCCGGTGGCCTTGAACGCGATTTTATGACGATGTATATGGGCGGAATTGTTTTTGTGATGATAATATTTATGACTATTATCACATACGGCCAGGTACTGATGCGCTCAATTATCGAGGAGAAAAACTCAAGAATTATCGAGGTGATGATATCGTCGGTCTCGCCGTTCCAATTGATGGCCGGCAAGATAATAGGTCTGGGGCTGGCAAATCTAACTCAGGTAGGTATTTGGATAGTAATTGGATTAGGCATATATAGTTTCCGAGGCGATCTCAATATCAGCGCCGATGTGACAGCTACACTGTTTAACCCGGTCTTTTTACTATTCTTTTTAGTATATATGTTTATTGGTTATATCATGTATTCGACATTGTTTGCACTGATCGGGTCGATTGTTAATACTGACAAAGAGGCACAAAACTTTATTTTCCCTATAACTATGGCTTTGATTCTCCCAGTGATGACAGCGATGTATATTATTCAAGAACCCGACTCTGTACTTACTGTTACAATGTCACTTATTCCGATATTTACTCCAACGTTGATGATCCTGCGAATGAATTTTATCGGGGTAGAGGCTTTCACTTTTGCCAATCCAATAATCCTCGAAGCGACAATTGGAGTTATTATTACAAGTCTGACGACATTACTTATTATATGGCTGACATCAAAAATATTTAGAATTGGAATTCTAATGTATGGCAAACGCCCGACTTTGCCGGAAATTATCAAATGGATGAGGATTAAATAATGCAGGCAATCAGAGTTCGCAAGCTTAGAGTTATTATCTATTCAGTATTGGGCTTTGGAATTCTTTTGATCATGTTTCATAATTTTGAAATAGCTGAAATTGAAACCATGCCTTTGCCTTTGTTTAAGACTTCAGAGATGCCAAGTCTGGACTTTGATCTGCCTGATGATGATATATGCCGTGAAATATACTTAAATTTACGAGCCGCAATTGTCATAGATAATGAGTCAGATGAGATACTTTATTGTTATCACGCTGATGAAAAACGCTCGATAGCCTCGATTTCAAAATTACTGACCGCAATGGTAGTTCTTGATAATTATATGCCCGACTCTACTATAACTATTACCAAAAAAGATTCGCGTCGCTCCTCACGTTCGATCTTCAGAACAGGGGATAAGATAAAAATGCGAGATTTGCTCCATAGCGCTCTTTTGCAGTCTGACAATCGTTCAGCGAGAGCTTTGGCTCGAACTGTAGCCGGAAGTATTGAACGGTTTGCAGAAAAAATGAATGATAAGGCCAAAAAATTGGGGCTAAAGAATACAATAATGTATGAACCATCGGGACTCGACGAAAGAAACCAATCTACTGCCGCCGATTGCGCTCGTTTGGTTTATTTTGCCATGCAATATCCTGAAATTGCGCGTATAACAAGTCTGAAAAAGTATGAGTTTAAGCTTGTCAATCGAAAAAACCGTAAAAAAAGACTTATCAATACCAATAGAATGGTATTTTCCAAATATAGAGTGCTGGCCGGGAAAACCGGTTATATTATCAAATCAGACTATTGTCTTGCGACTATAATGGAAAATGGCTCAGGTGATCAAATCACTTTGGTAGTTTTAGGCTCTCCAGGACCTCAGACCCGCTTTAAAGAAGCCCGCCGTCTGGCCAATTACTCATTCAGAAAGATTAAAAGACTCTCACAAACGCATTAGACAATCGCTATGTCATTGGATTCAACAGATGATGCATTGGCAGAAACGGCCGTAAAAGTTTCAACCAGTCTTAATATCACAGAATGAATATTGTATAGAACACAAAAAATAGGGAATATATATTTTTTATAGTTATTAAAGATTAAAACATTGGGCGGCGTCTCTAAAGATATATTATGTTTACTAATAAATGTGTTCCAAGATGAGAAACCCCAATTGGCTAATTAGGACTATCGTGAAACATCCAGACATTAGGTTCAATATAAGTGACGCTTTCTTTTTTTTCGTCCACTATCACAGTATTTAATGCTTCTGTTATTATATATTCACCTGAATCAGGAAGCTTCATCTCTGTCCATTCTTCCCATTCATCAATCGTTCCCGACATTCTCATCGATTCAGGACAAACTTTTATTATTCTGGCTCCAAGATTCGTGTGAACTCTAAGCCATGGATCAAATAGCTTGCCATCATCAGTTTTCCACTTTATATATTCAGACATAGGCGTTAGCGGATACTTATGTTTCAAATTTGGTCGTACCGGCGCTATCAAGCCATTTAATCCATGATTTCTACCAATATTCTTCATTGCTTTCAACATAATTTGACTAAGCCCCAAACCGCGAAAATCATTAGACACAGCGATCTGAATCGCGCATTGAATATTAGGCCTTAAATTTGTCTGATAATCATTAACAGACTTGTTTAAAGCCCAATCCCAGCCTTCATCAGGAAGATCCTCAAGTTTGCCATCATATGTAAGCGGAATTGAATTAGCCGCAGCCATCAAATTGCCAGTAGACGAATCAAACATGCCAAATTGATATTCAGCAAATTCATTATAGAGCGCAGCCCAATGCCGATTAGCAACAGGGTCTTTTTTCATAAAAGTGGGCCAGGTCGATATTCCGTCTGCCAATTCGGCTAAATCTTTGCAATCTTTCCCATTAATGATTTGATGTTTGATATCAGAAGCCATAATTAAAAGGGTTTATTGCTTAACTACCAAATTCAATATCTTATTCGGGATGTATATCTTCTTCACAATCGTCTTATCGTCGGTGTAACCCTTAACTTTCTCAAGCTCAAGAGCCGTCGCAACAATATCATCCTCAGCACTGTCCCGAGCAGTTTCAACCTGCCCGCGAACTTTACCATTGACTTGTACGGCAATAGTCACATTGTCAAATGCAGTAGCACTTTTATCAAATACAGGCCATTTAGACTTAAATATTGACTCAGTTTGTCCGCAGGTCGACCACATTTCTTCCGCCATATGAGGCGTCATCGGCGCTATCAATTGAATCGTCTTAAGTATAGCATAATCACTTAACTTATTATCAGACAGTTTTGCCGCATGGAAATCACGCACAAATTCCATCAAAGCCGAGATCGCCGTATTATACTGCAGCCGCTCGTAATCATCACCAACCCGTTTAATAGTTTGGTTTAACTTGATATATATATCTTTATCGTATCCAGTTAGTTCGGTTATCTTAAAGTAACACTTTAAGTCGATGTCATCGCTTCCAGTAAACTTGGCCGCCAGTGAATAGAATTTCTTATTAGCGAATTTCTCAACACCAGTAATAACACCATCCGACCAAAGAACTTCTTTTTCGCTCGGTGCGGTGAAAAACATTCCTAATCGAGCGACATCGATCCCTCGGTTTTCCATCAGGCCGATCGGGGAGACCACATTGCCCTTTGACTTGGACATCATCTCACCTATGGCATCATAAACCATACCATGATTAAACAAAGACTTAGCCGGTTCTTCACCTTCGACCCAGCCGATATCTTTTAAGAATTTATGGAAAAACCGGAAATATATCAGATGTCCGGTCGCATGGCTGATTCCGCCGATATACTTATCAATCGGCATCCATGCTTTCGCTTTTTCTTTTGAGAATGGTTCATTTTCATTTTTAGAATCAA
Organism: Candidatus Zixiibacteriota bacterium; assembly: GCA_024230695.1. Next base: position 1,157 of record JAAERC010000961.1, on the reverse strand, counting down.
GATACCGTAAGAAATACCATGATGAGCATACAAAGGTATCCATAGTGTCGGGATCTCGCTCGGCTTCTCCCCCGCACTTGGGACATTTTACATTGATATATTCAGGAACATCGGCCAATGGCGAACGACCTTTGGGGATATAGCTCTTAACATCCGGTAGTTCCACCGGCAGATTATCCTCAGGTACAGCGACCTGACCACACTTAGGGCAATGAATAATAGGAATTGGCGTGCCCCAATATCTTTGTCGGGATATCAGCCAGTCACGCAATTTGTAATTGATTTTCTTACGGCCAAAGCGGTTTTTGTCTGCAAACGCCGTCGTTTGTTCTATTGCTTTTATTCCCGAGATTCCATCAAACTGCCCGGAGTTAACCATCACGCCATATTTGGTGTAAGCGTCATCCATGCTGTCCAAATCAAGCTTAGTCTTTTCATCAGGATGAATAACGACCTTAATCGGAATATCATATTTTTTCGCAAAAAGAAAATCACGACTGTCATGCGCCGGGACAGCCATCACTGCTCCGGTTCCATACCCGGCCAGGACATAATCGGCTACCCAGAGTTGCACTTCCTCGCCATTAAATGGATTAATCGCATACTTTCCGGTAAAAACTCCATCTTTTTCAGTATCAGTAGACGATCTTTCTATCTCAGTGCGTTTCATGACTTTCTTGCGATACTCCTCAACCTTTTCTTTATATTCAGTCTCAAGATTCAGGCTACTAATTAATGGTGATTCGGGCGCGATCGCCATATACGTCACCCCAAAGATAGTATCAGGGCGAGTCGTAAATATTGGCAGTTTCTCTCCGGTTTCCTTGATCGTGAAATCGATCTCCGCGCCGGTTGAACGGCCGATCCACTCTCTTTGCATTGCTTTAACATTTTCGGGCCAATCTGGCAGAGTGTCAAGACCATCAATCAGGCGGTCGGCATAATCTGTGATCTTAAAATACCATTGTTTTAGCTCTTTTTTCTCGACTTCTGTTTCGCATCGCTCACATTTGCCATCAACGACCTGCTCATTGGCCAGAACAGTTTTATCCTCGGGGCACCAGTTGACCCAACCAGTCTTCTGATAAGCCAGATTATTCTTGAATAGCTGAACAAACATCCACTGGGTCCATTTGTAGTAATCAGGATTACATGAG
>JAAERC010000960.1 GCA_024230695.1 Candidatus Zixiibacteriota bacterium | reverse complement strand
GATATAAGTATCGATCATTCCCGAATCAAGCGGGCCGGGTCGATACAAAGCGTTCATCGAGGTCAGATCGGTCAGATTTTCAGGTTTGAGACGACGCAGGTAATCACGCATACCACTCGACTCAAACTGGAAAACCCCAACTGTATCACCTCGCGAAAACAGTTCATAAACTTTCTCATCACGCAAGTCGATATTATCAATATCAATTTCTTTGTCATAATTTTCTTTTATCATTTTCAGGGCATCGTCGATAACAGTTAGCGTTCTCAGCCCAAGGAAATCCATCTTAAGCAGGCCGATCTGTTCGACAAATTTCATATCGAACTGGGTCGTTATCTCCTCGCGTGAGCCTTTAAAAAGCGGGATATAATTGGTCAATTTCGAAGGTGCAATAACTACTCCGGCGGCATGAGTCGAGGCGTGACGAGTCAACCCTTCCAGCGTTTTTGATAAATCAATCAGCTTTTTGACGCGAACATCGCTGTCATATAGCTCTTTCATTTCTGGATTCTGTACTAGCGCCTGTTCAAGAGTCATATTTGCGGCAAAAGGAATCATCTTGGCGATTTTATCTACTTCAGAATATGGCACACTAAGAACACGTCCAACATCACGGACAACAGCCCGGGCGGCCATCGTTCCAAAAGTGATGATCTGGCAGACATTATCTTTGCCATATTTTTTTACGACATAATCAATAATTTTTTCACGGCCACGATCTGCAAAATCAATATCTATATCAGGCATCGAAATCCGCTCAGGATTCAAAAACCGCTCAAATAGTAATGAGTACTTCATCGGATCGATATTGGTAATATTTAAACAATACGAAACCAGTGAACCGGCCGCCGAACCTCGCCCCGGACCAACCGGAACTTTCACCTCACGGGCGTGATCAATAAAATCTTTAACAATCAAGAAATAGCCACCGTAGTCCATCTGTTTAATAACCGATAACTCATAATCCATCCGTTTTTGTATTTCATCGGTTATCTTTTCATACCGTTCTTTTAAACCGGTTTCGGTAAGATGTCTCAGGTAATCATCGGTATTGGTGAATTCTTCCGGGATATCAAATTTTGGTAGATATAGTTTACCCATCTCAATTTCGACATTGCACCGTTCAGCAATTTTGACCGTATTTTCGAGGGCCTCGGGATAGTCTGAAAACAGCTCAGTCATTTCATCGGGAGATTTGAAATATATTTGGTCAGTGTTGTATTTCATCCGATCAGTATCAGAAACAAATTTCCCGGTTTGAATACATAATAGAGCATCATGTGCCTCGGCATCGGCTTTATATAAATAATGGCAGTCATT
>JAAERC010000959.1 GCA_024230695.1 Candidatus Zixiibacteriota bacterium | reverse complement strand
TATAATTTTTGAATTCAGATAAGGCTTCGGCAATTATATTGCAAATATATTTTTCATCATCAATTACAACGATATGTTTGGTGTCATTTGACATATGCATCTTCAACCTCTTAAGCCAATTCGCAACTTATCGGAATAAGTTACGCAGTTTACCTGTAAAGCTCTCCACTTCAGCATATCGGTGAATATCAGATACTTAGAACAGGTAAACTTCAATCTGTATCAAGATTGTTCTATGTATGGGAAGATACCTATTGAGGTTGGTATGTTTCTCCGGCATGATATGATGATCGCACCAAAGGACCAGAAAAAACCGATCTGATTCCGGATTGACGAGCCGAATCGGCTAGATCATCAAATTCCGACGGTTCATAATATTTTAAAACCGGATGATGGTCCTTTGACGGGGACAAATATTGGCCAATGGTTAAATACTCGACACCATGGGCACTCAAATCGGTAAAAACATTTTTTAATTCATTTACTGTTTCGCCCAATCCGACCATTATTCCCGATTTGACTCCAACTTCTCCACCAGAAATCAATTTCAGCAAATTGAGTGATTGAATATAATTAGCCGCTGGCCGCACAGATTGGTAAAGCCTTGGAACGGTTTCAATATTA
>JAAERC010000958.1 GCA_024230695.1 Candidatus Zixiibacteriota bacterium | reverse complement strand
CCTGGCCAGAAATGATCTTAAACGCCCGGCATCCGCCAGTCTATCTACTTGCCAGAGTTCATCAAGGATGGTGTTATTATCATTTAATTCAGATAGTTCCTGATCGAAATAAGCTACATCAACTTTATTTCCGACTTGCACCTTACCACTGATCGGTTCAATTTGATTAAGTATCGTTTTTAATATTGTTGTCTTACCAGAACCATTAACACCAATTAATCCAACTCGATCACCCCGATAAATATTAAGATTTACATCTGATATCAACGCATGGTGACCATATCCGAATGAAGCATCTTCTAAAGCCAAAACCAAATTGTGAGAACGTTGTCCCGAATCGACCTTAAAAGAAGGACCGATTTGCTCCGATTCTGGAAGATCGACTTTTTCAATTCTATCAAGAAATTTCTGTTTTGACTGGGCCTGTTTGGTTTTTTGTCCGGCCATATTTTTTCGAATGAAATATTCGATCTGCCTGATCTCATCCTGCTGGTGCTTAAAGATATGCCGTTTGAGCCTTCGGCGTTCCTCCCGTTCAACTAAGAACTTATCAAATCCGTTATAATACTGATCGATCTTTTTTGATGTTATTTCCCAAACCTTGTTGATTGTATTTGACAGAAAAGTTCTATCGTGCGATACAATTATATACGCTTTATTTTGGCTTTTGAGATATTCTTCGAGCCAGATAGTTGACTCAATATCAAGATGGTTGGTTGGCTCATCAAGCAATAGCAGATTACTGCGCCCAGCCAGTAATCTGGCCAAAGAGGCACGGTTTTTTTCTCCCCCGGAAAAACTGCTTAACCGGCTATGAAATCTGTCTTTGGGGAATCCAAGTCCGGCCAGAATTATTTTTATCTCTGATTCAAAATCATAACCGCCTTCATTTTCAAAACGATGTTGATAATTGCCTAATTTCTCGATTGTTTTTTGTGATCCGGGGTCTTTTTCAAGCTCCAAAGCGATGCGATCAATATCTGCCTTTAATTTCAGCAGATCTTCTCGTGCCGTTGCCATAAAATCTAAAAGGATAGTGTTGTCATGGCCGATGATCTCCTGCTCCACATAACCGATAATACTACTTTTTGGCTTATTAATCTGTCCTAAATCAGGACTAATACTGCCAGTCATGATCTCAAAGAGAGTAGTTTTTCCGATTCCATTAGGCCCGACCAGACCTATCCGATCATTTTCGACAATTGAAAAGGATAGTTCCTCAAATATTTTATAATCATTGTATTGCTTGAGAATATTTTCGCCTGATAAGAGAGTCATGATTGTTTTTCCGTACTATTTTTCTCGCGTGAAAACAAAATTTCCACAATTAATAACACAACTACCGCCCAAATTAATATTTTCCAGAGTTCGCGGCCATAACGAGTTTCGGTGATAATTTTGTTTGCATCTGATTCAAGAGGGATCGATTTGTATTTGCTTATTCCTATTGAGGCCGCCAGCTGCTCCAGATCGGCCGTCTCCAGATTACCTTCATCGGAAGAGATATTTACCGGAAAGATATCAATTATTCTGTTTTCGGATTTGAGTTGATAAATACCCGGCAGGTCAATAGGTCTGCAGTCATAAACTATTTGCCCCGGTTTTTGTATTCCACCAATTTGATAAGTTCTGTTCTGGGGCGTAATAAGCTGGGCAATGTTTTCAAGACCGGCCTTGTCAGATATTGTTCTGGCAATATTATGGCCGACATAGTTAAAACGTTCATACTTTGAAATATCTTCTGCCAGATATTCCGCCGTTCGAATAACAAACGGCACAAAAAATGAATGGCTGGCCAAGTCTGTATATTTTGGCAGAATAGGGGAGGTCATAAAAATAATCCTACCTAAACCAAAACCGGATTCAAATATAGCAGGTGTTCCATTTGAAAAGAGGGCCATGTTTTTTCCAGATACATTTCTATTGACTTTGGCCAGCGAAAAGAATTTTAATGTTGGTAGTTCATCATGCAAATTCGCAAAAGGTTCAAAAATTGGATGACCGTAATCAAGTTGTTCTAAAGTGTAATAACCGGCACCGCTGAAAATTTTGGGAGTTGGTATTAATAGTTCGGCATTAAGGATCGCACTGAACTCACGGTTAAAATAACTGATATCAGTATTATCGCCCATAATAAAAAACAGACCGCCACCACCGTCAATAAATTCCAATAGACGGGATGTTTCAGCTTTCCCAAGAGAATCGGGACCGCTCAAAACAGCCAGATCGTAATCATTAAATCTGATTGCAGCTAGATTTTCAGGGCGGACTATTTTTACTGACCAGTGTCGGGAAACTTCTTCTGATGGAACCAGAGCAAGCTTGATTATCTCGCCACCGCCGTCGCCATCAATGACCAAAACATTAAAATTATCGGGAATGCCAAAACTGAAATAGAATCGATTATCAACCGTAAAATCATCATCCGATAATTCAACTCGGCCGCTGTGAAATCCAGATCTTAATATTTCATATTCAAGTTGAAGCAACTGATTACTATTGGCATCGATGGTAAACTCTTTTTGCTTGACTCTGATATCATCGATGTAAAGAGAGGCAAGAAGTTCAGTCTTGGTTCGTGAATCATAATTTTTAATATCAGCCTTTATAATGAATTCAGAACCGACCTCTATTAATTGCTCACCCATACTGATATTGGTTATACCACAATTCCCGTCGATTTCACCGGGAAGATCGACTATATAGTAGGAAACTTCCTCAGGTAATGAACCTCTATTTTCGGGTAGTGAATTTGCCTGGCGGTCAGTAATCAAATATATTTCCTTATTCAGATTATTGGCCTTGGTCAACATCTCCAATCCTTTTTCAAAAGCTAAACCGGGATTGGTCTTGTTAAAACCACAGGTGACCTGCTCAAGGATTTCCTCGGCGATATCACTTGAGAAAAAACGCTCTCCCGATGGAAAATATGAAGTCTCATCAAATGGAATTAAAATTACTTCGTCGGCTTGATCGAATCCATTCAATATCTCAGATACTTTTTGGGTTGCCAGTTCAAAAAGCTGTCCGTCTTTTAATTGTCTTTGCATTGAGGCCGAACGGTCAAGTAGTATTACCGATGAAACTCCCGCGTGAGAACCGATATACCCGCCTTTAGTGGCCGGGCGAGCAAAAGCCAGGACAGCGATAAGAATGATCAGCATACGAAGAAGCAGAAGCAGTAACTGCCTGATTTTTATTTTTCGTACCTGACGTTTTTGCATCTCTTTAAGATGTTTCAACGATGAAAAAGGGACAACTTTGACTTTCCGTTTTGAAAACAGATGTATCAATAACGGAATCAAAGCCGCCACGGCCGCTATTAAAACGGCTGAATTAAGAAAATTAAACAAAGTAACCTAAAAATTAATTGGTGAACGGTTTATCAATGTACTGTCGGCTAAGTTCCTGGTGTTGCGAGGCTGATGGATTGTCCAGACATTTCTGATAAAATCTGACAGCTTCCTCACGGTTTCCCAGCTTATCATTTATTTTCCCGCGTTCCAGTAAAATATGTCCCATAAAGTAGGCTCTTTTTTCGGTGAATTCGGCCAGCTCCAGAAAATCATTAGCTTCTACATATTGTTTCAAACCGATATAAGCCAATCCGGCGCGATATTTATAAGCCGGGTCATTTGGCACCTTCTTTATCATTTCTTTGCACCAAGCCAGAGCATCATTAAAAGAACGCCTCGCCTTGGTCGAGTCATAGTTTGCACCTTCACTTTGATAGAGACGTCCCATTAGAAGCAGGAACTCTATTTTGGCCGGTGGAGAGTTTTCAAAACCGTAATATTTTTCGGCCATTTCAATCGCACCGCCAATATCTCCTCGTTTGCTCAGGATTTCCGCCTGAAGTAACTTTGCCGAGACATATGTAGTATCAATCGCAAAAACAGAATCAAATGCCGACCAGGCTTCATCAAGATCACCATTTATTATATTGAGATTGCCGATAACCTGCCAATATACGGGCAAGGATGAATCAAGTTGTGTAAGTATCCGATAACCCTCTTCGGCCTCATAATATCTGCCGGTTTGATAATAACTCATATATAGTTTTTGGCGGGTGTCGATTGAATCACGACGGGTTGAGTCAAGTTTCAGCATCTTTTTGTAATATTCTATCTGAAGTTCACTTCTGAAATGAGCACCGGCCCGATTTGCATAAAAATCTATCAGACTTCTTGAGATAGTCGTTGTATCTATATATAACTGCCAATCCTCCTCAAGAGAATCAAGCGGTTGTTGATAGATAGCTTCTATGTTTTTTTGCAGATTTAAGTCGTCAGATCTGCTGTATAATTCTTTTACTTTGCCAATTCCATAACTGTCCGCCAGAAATTTAATAAATGACCCTGATACAATTTCGGCCGTTTGCGCGTCATTGGAGTGATAACTTGAGGTCGTCATCAAACCATTCAAGGGCAGTAAATCACCTCGATTCTTAATCTTTTTTATTTCATAGGTGTTAAACTCAAAATATCCTGCCAATCCCTCAAGTAAAAACGGCGGAGCATAGCCCCACTGGCGAAGAAGTAATAACATGTTGGTTAACATGGCTTCCGATGATTTAAAATCATGCGAATAAAGGGATAAAATTCGGGAACGGCCCGGATCAATAACATATCCGAAGCGTTTGTCCCAATTAAGCGAAGTAATCGGACAAGGTGAAAGGTAATAAATGATTTTATTTGTCAGCGATATGCCAAGAGCGTCACGGAATTGAACATAGTCGGTTTCAAGATAACCTTTTATGATATTCCAGTCGAAATCAGCAAGTGAGTTTGGAAGAAAATAAAAATCAAAATTGGCTGATGGACTGCTTTTAAATAAACTCTCGGAGTTATTACTAAAAGGACAAATTTCAGGATCAATATCAACTATTTCTCTGGGACTAATTAGAAGCTGATAAATAGATCCATTTTTGCCCGGAATATTTTCAACCCGTGCCGGT
>JAAERC010000957.1 GCA_024230695.1 Candidatus Zixiibacteriota bacterium | reverse complement strand
CGTTGTAAGTTGGGAATATTATTAGTGCGCGTTCATTTTCTGTCATATCGAAACTGCTTCTTCTCTCTTCGATTTAATGTAAAGCCATAAATATCCTGCCAATATAATAGCTACAAGCAAAAGTGTCAACATCGTCGCCATAGCCGCTAAGGAATTTCCATCACGATTATATTTAAATAGTATCTTTTGCGACCCGGCAGGTACTGGAACCGCCCGGAAAGAGCCATTGGCCCGCAATATTTTTGTTTTATTACCATCGACCCATGCTTCCCAGAAACGATAATAATTATCGGTCAATACTAAAAGCGAATTAGAGTCATTATTGACTGAAATCAATATTGAATCTGCAGAATATACGTCAATAGAGATTGCCTTATGTGTGGTATCTGATAATCCAATTTCAATTGATGGTTTTTCCTCAAGCAACACTTTACTCTTTAGATTTTCATTGCCTGATAAAACAAGCGGATATATATCCTGGCGATCTGCTATCACCTGATAATTGTTCACAAAAAATGCGCGTGGCAGGGCATTATCATTTCTGAATAAAGCAACATTACCAAACTCGCGATCTACTTTTAGTGAGTCCTGACCAAAATAATCCAGAGGTATCCCGGCATTATTTGGTGCTAATAAATATTTAGCTCCAACCAGATTCAGGAAATTTGGATTTTGGAAATTTCTGGATCCCGGTCCGCCAAGAAGATCGTCATACCAGCGTAATTGGTTTCCATGATAACCGGTAACTACTTCGATACCATGATAAGGCAGCATATTCTGTGATAGAACCCTGAAATTGGCCACTCTGAATTTGCCCGGTAGAGTTTTTATATAATCGGTAAGAGCGTTTGGAGAAAACTCGCGGGTATGATCATATGTCGAAATAAATCTTGAGTCAAAACGAATTCCATCTATCATAATTAAAAGCGGAATAAGCAATAAGATTATTACCCCAAAACTTTTTCTCAGATATAGCATTATTGTGCCGGAAACTAGAGCCAAAAACAGAAAGATCATCCAAAACCCGGAAGTTATATTCGGAAGATTCATCATGGCCAGATTCCATTTAGTATAATTCCCCTGCCCAATCAGTTCTGATTCAATACCGCCATAAAAGATGGAACAGTAAAACGACAACATCGATTCCCCAGCCGCCGAAAACAGTAATGCCAGCAAAAGAATAAATGATGGTACACCGATTAGATATATCTTGAATTTCTTTAATTTGTCAGCCGATAATTGTCTGCTTTTATCAATGATAAATTGCAGACCCATCCCAGCTAATAATGAGATAGAAAAAAGAGTTACGAACATAATTGTAGATGGTGCTCGCAGAGATTTCACCTTTGGTATGACATAATAGAATAACTTAAATAGCGGTGTCGACCCTCCCAGAGCATAGATAAACATGAAGGCGGCTAAGGCGCCAAAAAATATTGCTTTTTTTCTGCGTCCAAAAAATAGACCAATAAAAGCGAGGAATATCGGAATCACTCCAAGATACTCAGAATTATCTTTAAAGGCATTCTTGCCCCAATAATAATTTCCTTCACCTTCATTTGTACCGGAGAACTCAGGAACAACCTGCGAAAAGGCCTCCTCGGCATTCATCGACCACGATGTTGCCCATTCGTATCCCCGCTTGGTATCGGCACGTGGTGAATATTCGGTTGTATATACATAGCCGGGATAAAATTGTATCGCCGAAATAAGTAGACCGATTACCACAGAATAAATCAACAATGAGCCTGGCGTAATAACTTTTATAACAGATTTGGTTTGTAAAAATATGTT
>JAAERC010000956.1 GCA_024230695.1 Candidatus Zixiibacteriota bacterium | reverse complement strand
TTGAACACTGTCTTGGGAAGAATGATTATCTTCGGTTTAAGATTAACCAAATCTTCTTTAATATAATCGATACTAAATGCCATTCTATATTTATCGGATGCATAATCATCACTAGGTTTCTTTGAAATCGAAAATTTCCCAGGATTTGCAACTGATATTTGCTCTATAAAACCGTAAGGGGTATTATTAAATTCATTTGCATGACCCAATTTGGTTAGAATGTGCCGAGTAATAAATAATTGGGACCCATTATTAAAAGGTTCCATGTGTACAGATGGAAAAAACCTTTTATCGTGACTACAGAAATACCGGGCTCGATTGAACTGTTCATTATCTAATTGGTGTATTTCTGAATTATTAGGCTGTAAATTTTCATCATAAGCATAACTTAAATTTTCCGGATCTTCTCCGAATTAGTTGGTGAAGAAGAGGGAAAATAGCAATGTTATAAAACAAAATGGACATCCGGTAACTCCTAAAGGTATTTAGTTTAACAACCAAGAAAAACAAATACTCAAGGAGGCCCGTGATGTCCGCACTCAGTATAGCACTTTATTTCCCCTTTCGTCGAGTAAAGGTTGTCGAGCAAACGGTTACCGATGGAGCAACCGTAGCTCACATCAAAATAGAACCCGATAAACGCTTTCAACCCATCTGTCAGAGATGTGGCCACAAAGCTTCCGGAATCCATGGTTGGACACAGCGTAGGATTCGAGATCTGAACTTTGCCACAGCACGGACCTGGATCACGTGCAGGTATCGTAAAGTGTTCTGTGCACACTGTCATGGCATCCATATTGAAGATCTGGGGTTTTTTAATCCTTATTTACGTGTGACGAACCGTTTAGCTCACTATATCTATCAGTTATGTCGATCAATGACCGTCTCGGAAGTGTCTCAACATCTTGGTATAGATTGGAAAACGGTCAAAAATATTGACAAATTCTATCTGGAACATGACTACGGTCAACCCGACTTGAAAGATTTGCGTATTTTAGCCGTAGACGAAATATCAATTCGAAAAGGTCACAGCTATTTGACCATAGTTTTGGATTATATTACCGGCCGAGTGCTTTTTGTCGGTAAAAAGCGTAAAGCCAAGACGTTGAAACGTTTTTTCAACCAGCTCAGCATCGGTCAGCGTAAAAGAATTGAGGCAGTGGCCATGGATATGTGGGACCCGTTTATCAAGGCCGTCAAAGATAAACTGCCTCGGGCCAAAATTGTCTTCGATCTTTTTCATGTTGTGGCCCAGTTCGGTCAAGTAATCGATAAAATTAGAAATAGCGAGTATCGTAAGGCCTCTAAGGAAAATAAAGACGTTTTTAAAGGGGCCAAGTACCTGTTATTGAAAAACCGTAAGAACGTCCGCCTTAAACGACACCGTGAGCAGTTAAAACAACTCCTTGAGTTAAATGAGGTTATCAACACAGTGATGATTCTAAAGGATCAACTCAAACACATTTGGTCTTATCGTTCGAGAACCTGGGCCAATAAAACAATCGATAACTGGATCGCATTGGCCAAATCATTACATATCCGGGTGCTGAACAACTTTTGTAAAATGTTAGACCGCCACAGATATGGTATCCTTAATCATTGTGAATATCCGATCCATACGGGTAAAATCGAAGGTGTCAATAATAAGATTAAAGTCATTAAGCGAAAAGCTTATGGATTCCATGATCTACGATACTTTACGTTGAAAATCTATCAGGCTTTCTACAACTAATTTGGAGAAGAACCTGATTTTTTAAAATTCTTGCACGCTACTAGATAGCGGTAACCATACTCAATAATTGGTTCGCTATTTTGATTGCTAAC
>JAAERC010000955.1 GCA_024230695.1 Candidatus Zixiibacteriota bacterium | reverse complement strand
GTGCCGAATGGAACAAAGTTCGCAAAGATAATGATTTATCAACCGAACTGGAACCAACCTTGGCAGGAGAATAGAATAGTTCTGATTATTGAATATTGATATTCCCGCTTGGAGTTAGATCAGAATCTTCCAAGCGGGTTTTTTATGTACATCAGTTAATCTTATATATTTTTCAAAAATAATGCGATGTTTCAATAGTAAACCATTGTCGAAAAATATAGTGTGTAGATTTTGAACAGTTATGCCGATAAATATAAAAGATATGTGTAGTAGTAAGATAATAACAAAAAAAACGATACTTCAAGCAAATCGTTTATCCAAAGTTGATCTATTGGAAACAATTGAATTGGCAAAACCTATTATTAAAAAAGAGACATGCCCAAATGGAATAAATTATGATTCTATCATCTATCCATTTGTAACAATTAATGTTGATGATTATAGCATTAAAATACCTTATAAGATCGAAAAATCAGTCGATATTGAGCATGGTACTAAATGCCATAAATTATTCCATGGCAACAATAGACCTTGTGATGATAAAAATAGGAATTGTCTTGTTAAGGAAATCAAAAAAAATAATCGACTAGTAATAACTGAGCATATAAGCAAAGATAAAGATGGAAACCCCAAAAACATTTTAATCCACGCATACCCAATTTTAAATGACTCAGGCGAGCTTAAGGAGATCAGCATATATTCTCTGGATATCACCGCTCAAAAGCAGACCGAGAAAGCATTACGAGAAAGTGAAGAAGAGTATCGTCTACTCGTAGAACATCAGACTGACTTAATCGTCAAAGTAGATACGAAGGGGAGGTTCCTGTTTGTAAGTCCATCGTATTGTAAGCTTTTTAATAAATGTGAAGATGAATTACTTGGAAAGACTTTTATGCCACTTGTGCATAAAGATGACCGCGCCCAAACTAAGAAGGAAATGGAAAAACTAAATCATCCGCCATATACCGCCTATCTTGAACAACGCGCCTATACTAAAGATGGTTGGAGATGGATCGGGTGGATGGATACAGCCATTGTCGATGATGGCGGGAATATAAAATCTATAATTGGCGTTGGTCGCGATATCACCAATCGCAAAAAAACCGAAGAAGAATTACACAAAAGCGAAGAAAAATTCCGAGGACTTGTTGAAACCTCCGGTGATTGGATATGGGAAGTCGATACTAAAGGTGTTTATACATATGCCAGTCCACAGGTTGAAGTCATTATGGGATACCGGCCGGAAGAAATCATTGGCAAAACGGCTTTTGATTTGATGCCTGAAGGTGAATCCGAAAAAATTATTGGGATTTTCAAGGATTTATCAAAAAACAATGAATCAATTAAATCGTTGGAAAATACTCTTATTCGTAAGGACGGCCGTCGCGTAGTTATTGAAACAAACGGCGTTCCTTTTTTTGACGAAAAAGGGAATGCAATGGGCTACCGGGGAGTGGATCGAGACATCACCGATCGTAAACAAGTTGAAGACCAATTGATATTAACACATGCCAATCTTATTGAAGAACAGATAAAGCAAAAAGATAAGAATTTGGCCATGAAAGAAATACTAAGCCAAATTGATTCAGAGAAAAACCTGATTAAAAACCAAACTCAATCCAATATTGATAGGTTTATTCTAC
>JAAERC010000954.1 GCA_024230695.1 Candidatus Zixiibacteriota bacterium | reverse complement strand
TATATAATACTTCCTATGTCAAGACCAATAATAGTGAATGTTAAGGTATAGTAGCAGTAGTAGTTTCTTTCTTTTTTTGGTACTTTTTTTCTTTCTTTGTTAATAATGTGGATATGTGTAATACTTCCTGCTTTATCAGCGTAATTTTATTTGCTGGAGAGTTGTTAAATTTGTTGGGGGTGAAAATGGAATACCCGAATATACCTCCCATGGTGTTTGATAATTTAATGATTGATGTAATCGTTCTGTATTATAGCGATTAAAATATAGCGCCAGACCTTGCCTTGTATCTGTAATAGTTTCATATTCATTGACATAAATGTTGTCATATTTAACAGTCCGCCATAGCCGTTCAATGAAAATATTATCAAATACCCTGCCTCGTCCATCCATGCTGATTTTAACTCGCTTATCCAAAAGTTTTTGCGTAAAATCTTTTGATGTAAATTGTGAGCCCTGATCTGTATTGAATATATCAGATTGCCCATATTCAAAAGCTTCTTCTAAGCATTCTACACAAAAATCCGCATCCAATGTATTACTGAGTCGCCAGCTCAATACATATCGGCTATACCAATCCATTATCGCCACAAGATAACAAAATCCCTTCACAAGATGTATATACGTGATATCTGCACACCACACCTGATTTGCTCTCACTATTTCTAATCCTTTTAGCAAATATGGATATATCCGATGCTGAGGATGTCTCTTGCTCAATTTTGGCTTTGGATATATTGCCACCAGATTCATTGACCGCATCAAACGTCTCACCAGCTTTTCGCCAACGCAATGTCCCATTCGACGCAGATATTTCATCATCTTGACTACTCCACAAGCATCTTTTAAGAATTGCAAATCAATTTCTTTGCGCAGGTAATCCTCCCGTTCAATATTATTGAGTCTGTTGCGATAATATAAATTTGAACGATTGACTCCCAACAGTTCGCATTGTCTGCGTATACTCAACTGTTTATTCTCTTTATCAATGAACGATTGCCGTTGATCCCGGCTTATAATCCAAGCTTTTTTTTAAGCCAATCATTTTCTACCTGCATACGGCCTATCTGTTTATATAAATTATCCATCTGCCTCTGAGCATCAGGCTCCTGCTCATTTTTCCTTATAAATATATTGCTCATATTGTCTTTGAGCTGCTTTTTCCATTTTGATACCATTGTGCTGCCTACTTCATATTCAGAGCTTATCTGAGCTATGCTTTTTTC
>JAAERC010000953.1 GCA_024230695.1 Candidatus Zixiibacteriota bacterium | reverse complement strand
TCGCAAGAACTCGTTTTTCTTTGACTATTACCGCCCCCACCTGACGTCTTAAACATGTTGAACGGGTCGCGGCAAGCATTGCAATCCGCATAAAATATTCATCCCAGGAGGGTCGCTTGAAGTTAGTATTGTGTGTCATAGTTCGAATTTAAGTCAGTTTCTATGATGTCGCAATTAAAATCTTTTCTTTTGACTTATAATCAACAGAAAAATAATCAGCCGCCGAGCCCCCGTTTATGGCAATTTCGAGGTAGCCGGAAGAATTTATATAAGCAACCGGAGTCTCTGCTTTAACCGATCCAAAGGTTTTTCGTAATCGTCCGATTTTGATACTACCAAGATAAATATTACATGAATCACTTGGTAAATTATTGAGCCGAAACGAAGTAACTATATTTCCAAACGAATCAATATAAATAATATTTCCCCAAAATCCCCGCTTTGTTTTTCTAATTCTATTTGATTTGGATCTTTCAATTGTATTGATCTCCGGGCCAAATTCATCAGGCGAAACACCAAGCGATAGAAAACCAGCCACCGGAGCAAAAATATCTCGGGCATGAAAACTTGTGGAGATTTCTTTTAAAAAATATTTCTTATTCTTTAGAGATATGATCTTCTTTATGGCTTTCTTTTCAAGAAACGAAAAGATGCCATTATCCGGCCCGATAAAATAAAAATCTTCTATCTCAATCAGAATTGCCTTCCTTTTTGTACCTACTCCGGGATCAACAACAACCAAATGAATTGTACCACACGGATAATATTTATATGCTGTCTCAATAGAATAACTACCGACATTTATATTGTATTTTGGAACATCATGACTATTATCAATCAATTTAGCATTACTATTCAGTCCGGTGATTATCCCCTTGATGACACCGACATAGTTATCTGACAAACCAAAATCGGTGGTCAGCGATATTATCGGGCTATCGGTATTTATATCAGCCAAATCAAAAGCTCCATATTGTTTTGTAAATCGAAATATTCTAATCGGTGGTCGCAGAGTCTATCCAATTTAGATAATCAGGGTTGCCCTCGGATATAGTCATCGAAATTATTTCCGGCGTTTTGTATGGATGATCCTCGCGAATCGATTTGATGAGATTTTCCACCTTCTTTGTTGCTGTCTTGAAAAACAAAATAGATTCTGTATCAGTTTTTAATTCACCTTCCCATTTATAAATAGATTTGGCATTATCTACTATATTTACACAAGCCGCCAATCCACTGACAATAACTTTCTGGGCCAATTCCTCTGCCTTATCC
>JAAERC010000952.1 GCA_024230695.1 Candidatus Zixiibacteriota bacterium | reverse complement strand
TGGGACTCTTTAAACATCCTCAAAAGTTTTCAATTGTTATGACGCTTGCAGTTTACGGATTTCACTTTCGACAAATTGTTAGGACAGTTTAATATTCCTCATATAAAAGGGAGAATACAAATGAATTTAGACAAAATGCCTGAATTAAGAATAGGAGAACTAACAGTTAGGAAACCAATTATTCAAGGTGGTATGGGAGTGGGCATTTCAATGGCGGGATTGGCATCAGCGGTGGCGAATGAGGGCGGCATTGGAGTCATTTCCTCAGTCGGGCTCGGCTCACTTAAACTGGATAATTATAAAAATTTCAGAGAAGCTAACAAAATTGCATTAAGAAATGAAATCCGTAAAACACGTGAGCTTACTAACGGAATTTTTGGTTTGAATATTATGGTAGCCGTTTCTGATTTTGATGAAATGGTTAGAATTGCATATGAGGAAAAAGTGGATATAATTTTTCTCGGTGCCGGCTTGCCAATCAAATTTCCCAAGACATTGTCACTAAAAGAAACCAGAAAAGCAAATACAAAAGTCGCCGTTATTGTTTCATCGGCGAGAGCGGCTCGTATTATTTTTAATCATTGGCATAGAAACTATAATCATGTCCCCGACGCAGTTGTCCTGGAAGGCCCCAAAGCCGGAGGTCATCTGGGTTTCAAAAAAGAGCAAATCAATGATCCAAAATATAAATTGGAGTCTATCTTACCAGATGTAATAGAAATAGTAAGTGAATATGAACGTTTATTTGATAAAGACATTCCAGTAATCACAGCCGGAGGAGTTTTTACAGGTGCGGATATTTATAAGTTTTTGAAATTAGG
>JAAERC010000951.1 GCA_024230695.1 Candidatus Zixiibacteriota bacterium | reverse complement strand
CGTGGTTCCTGTAGGCATGATCACTCATTTAGTATATAATCAGAATAAAATTACGCCGGGCCTTGTGAATTTTTTCAATACACTAATTTGCAGGTCAATTACCAAAAGGGGATTGGTAAAATAAAATTAATAATTGATCGTGAATTATGCTGAATTATATTAAAAAGTCAAAATTATTTAAAAGATTTAGTGATATCGATTTATTTAGTATGTCAATGAGCGGCGCGAATTTCTGGGATAATGCCCGATTTATAATGATCGATGTTCCGCTTAATCGTGACATGGCCAGGAAGATATTACCCTGGGGTTTATGGTTAACCGATCCACCCATGGCAACATTATTTATTGTAAACTATACAAAAACTGCTTTCACAGTTCCTTACAAAGAAGCTGCTTTACTTATTCATGTAAGAACTCTATTTGGTAAAGGGAGGCATTGTTGCTGGATGATACTTGATGACGATACAGCCCTGATTTACGGCCGCGAACTCCTGGGCTTTCCAAAAAAAATTGGTGATTTCACATTCAACGAAAAAGGCGATCATATAAGCGCCAGCGTTACGCGAAGAGGCGTTAAACTAATTTCAATTGAAGCTGAACGTGCTCAGGTACAGTCACCACCGCCCCCTGTATTAAACCATAAATTTTTTAATGTGGGCGGACTGGGACAATTCTTTTTATACAACCCAATATGGTTTTTTATTCCAAAGGAGACAATACATGAATCATACTCAGCAAAAGTATCATTATCACTTGCTGAATCGCAATATGATCCAATAGCAAAACTTGTGTCCGGG
>JAAERC010000950.1 GCA_024230695.1 Candidatus Zixiibacteriota bacterium | reverse complement strand
ATACTCAGCAAAGATATATGAAATCGCCTACGGTAACAATGGATGGACAAAAGGCAGTTATTGCATGGGTCGATTCTCGTGCCAATGGTAATAATGTTTATATAACACAAATAGATTATAGTGCTACTGATATAGACGACTTTGAGCCAAACACTCTTCCATCAGGATATGATTTAAAGCAGAATTATCCCAACCCGTTTAATCCATCGACAACAATTGAGTTTGCCTTGCCTTCAAAAAGCCATGTCAGACTTGAGATTTATAATTTATTAGGTCGTAAAATAGCAACTATCACAGATAAGCTATTTGAATCGGGGATACACACGGTTGATTGGGATGGTACAAATTCAAATGGTGAACATTCAGCCAGTGGCGTTTATTTTTATCGAATAGAAACAGACAAGTTCGAGCAGACCCGCAAGATGATTTTGTTGAAATAGATTAATTAAATAATTCTACATTTTGAATTTGGGTGCCCCACACCTTGGTGTGGGTTAATAAATTCCTGGCATATTCAGCCGATCCACAGCAAGCTGTGGGCTACCAATAACAGTTTTACAATTCCTAACCAGAGCCGGTGTAGAACAAAGCCATTGCATCCTGTAAAAAATGAGCGATAACACACGGCCAAAGCGTTTTGGTTTTTATAAACAATAGTGCAAACATGATACCGTAAACTGTAATCAATATAAATCCTCCGGCTCCCTGATAGGCATGTCCCGAACCGAAAGCAAGCGATGCTATCAAAACCGGAGCAATCCAATTCTTAAATCGTCCGAATATTCTAATTCTTGTTAATAGATAACCTCTAAAAATTGTCTCCTCGCAGATGCCAGCTGTTAGCGATAAAAATACCCAGATGATTCGTTCCGCCATTGTCTTTGGAAGGATCAAATCAATTTCACTCGGTATTTCAAGATTGATTTTTGCAAGTAAAACCGATAGCAGGGTTAAAAGAAGATTTGAGACAATCAGAAATGCTATTGCCCAGGCAAAATCAATAGTTCGGATTTTCTTGAACCCGAGCCCGGCAAGCCCAGTACCCTCGCGCCATACTGCTATCCATATCAAACCGAATACCAGCCACTGAATAACGATCGTTGGCAGATAAACCATAACGATCGGCGATACCGATAACATCCTGAGCATCTGCGATGGATCACCAACAAACGCCACCGACATCACCGGCCAGATAACCAAAAGAAAAAGCAGGGTAAAATATGAGACCTTGCTTTTCCGAAATGGCTTATTATCGGACACAGCCTGCGTTTGGTTTATTGTCTCCCCTGTTTGCCGGCCATCGGAATCATCAGGTGGTAAATCGAAGTTGTGATTATTGTCAGTCAAAATTATTGTGGAGGATTGATGTTTTCTTCTTTTTTCTTTTTCTTAACAAAAGCACCGATAATCAATGATATCCCGACAATGATCATAAAAAACGGCCATGTATCTTCCATTGGTGGTAGAATATCATAATTAATCAATAAAAACATTAGTCCCACACCTAATACAATACATCCACCGATCAGTTTTCCTGATCGAGATTCAGCTTCCATTCTTTCTTCATCTGCCATATTTCACCTCTTTTGATATTGATTGAATATACAACAATATGGCATAATCATATAAAAAGTTTCGTTTGGAAAGAAAAAACTTATGGCTCTTTATTTTATGTGACTCACATGATATCGGTTGACAATTTGTGATTCTAAACCTGCGACTCGTAGGTTGTAGACATATCCACTCTAATTTCTTCTCTTTGTTTCTTAAAAAGGACAAAAATCTATGGCCAAAGGGAAAATCATTTATCAGAACTGGATTGTTGATATCGGCATCGATCCGGGACAGGCGGGTAAAATCCAGATCCAAAGTGATCTAATTAAACCGGATGAACAGGTTATTTCTGCTGTCCGAAAAGCGCTTGAAAAACTGGAATCGCAGGAACAGGAGTTTATTGAGAGTTATTATTTTCAAGGAAAAACCTATCGCGAGATAGCCAATCTTCAAAATCGACGAATCAGCCGGATTGAGGGGCTTCATCGAAGATCATTGGCTAAACTAAAAAAGTATCTGACCGGGTTTGTTAAAGAACGGTTTGATATTGATGTAGAAATTGGGCGGAATTGTGTTATCTGTGAATCCCCACAAAAAAAAGAAATAAACAAATTAATTAAAACCAAAAACAGGCAGGAGACATGGAAAAAAATCATCAAAACTCTAAAAGATAAATATCAAATTAAGATTAAAACACCACAGATATTAATCGGACACAAAAAATATCATCTAAAATAGTGAGGTTAAAAATGACAAAAGGCAAAAGTGAAAGTATCAAAAGAAATGAAAAACAACTCTCTACCACTCCAAATATTAAAAGTACCAGAAAATTAAGAGGAGAACATTGCCTAAATGTGTTTGTTACATATGAGTTTAAAAATAAACTTCAAAATCTCGCCAAACGACATGACCGGACCACCGCCGATATGGTTCGGGCGCTTCTGAATATCGGGATTCCGATGATGGAAGGAATCTCAGAGGCTGAGGAGAAAATGATCCGTGAATATATCCAATTCTTCCGTAAGTTCAGGAAAATTAAAAACTTAAAGGAAATTTAACCATTTTAAATATTATTTTTCGCTTGAATAAATCCTTATGAATTTGTATAATCAGGTTTCATTAAAGGAAGGATCATGATAGAAAATCAGCGAACTATAAAAAAAGAAATATCTCTTGAAGGTATCGGACTACACACCGGGAACAGCAGTAAAATAACCTTCAAACCATCTCCGCCCGACAGCGGAGTAAAATTTGTCAGAACCGATATAGAAGGTTCACCATCGGTTATAGCCGATATTGATCATGTTGTCGATATCTCACGCGGAACGACGCTGGCCAATGGCGATGCGAAAGTCCATACGGTCGAGCATGTTTTGGCGGCACTGGCGGGACTTCAGATCGACAATATGATTATTGAGATCAATGCCAATGAACCGCCGGTCGGTGATGGTTCAGCCAAAATATTTGTGGATAAAATCCTTGAAGCCGGAATCGAAGAGCAGGATGCCGAACGTTGTTATCTTGAAATCGATACCCCTCTCTCCTACTCTGAACCGGATCGAGCGGTTGATATTGTGGTCACACCATCGGATACGCTTCGGATAACATTTATGATAGATTTTAAAAACCCGGCATTGGGGACCCAATATACGACTCTGATCGATCTGGATAAGGAATTTGAGAAAGATTATGCCCCATCACGAACATTTTGTTTTTTATCGGAAGTAGAAATGTTAAAAAGCCAGGGGCTTATCAAAGGGGGTGGACTTCAAACCGCCGTTGTTATCTATGATTTAAATAGTGGACAGGATGAGGTCGAACGAATCAGAAATGCTCTCGATCTCAAAGATGAAGCTTTTGTCGGTAAAACCGGAATAATCAATGATATTCCCCTGCGGTTT
>JAAERC010000949.1 GCA_024230695.1 Candidatus Zixiibacteriota bacterium | reverse complement strand
CACCTGTTATCTACTGGCTGGATGTTCAAGCTATAGTACCTGAAGGGTCAGATACTCAATTTGGATGGAAAACATCGGAAAACCATTGGAATGACAATGCCGTTTATTTTGAAGGCGAAGATATTAATCAGCAATTGCCATGGTTAGAGATGGTTTATCCCCCAGACCATCCTTTTGCGCCCGCGGATATCGATCTGGCATTTATGATTGGTGGTCCTTGCGATTGTCAGCCGGGTGAAGCCGATGGAAACACTACGGAAATAAATATTCTGGATATCGTTCACCTTGTCAATTACAAGTATAAAGGTGGCGTTGATCCGATTCCGTATGCACTTTGCAGTGGTGATATCAATTGCAATTGTACAGTCGATATCCTTGATATAGTCTATTTAATAAACTTTAAATATAAAGGCGGTCCAGCACCATGTAGCTGTTTTGATTTTCTGAACAATTGTGGCATACCGCTTAGAAAATAAGAGGAGAAATAAATAAGAGAAAAGGAAATAACACATCATTCAAAAAGCCCTGTCTTAAGACGGGGCTTTTTTTATTGGAAAATCACGAATATCCACAAAATACTTCATTTATCTTGCTTTGACCGTTTTTCTTGAATAAATTGTTGGTCTACATAATTGGAAATAAACAATTCCCTTTAGTTGGAGGATTTATGAAAAATAGACTGGGAAATGTCCTTGACTGGCTGAAATCGAAAGATGTCGATTATGCCGATTGTCGCTTTGTCAGGGGCGAAAGTGAATCAATCCGTGTCACCAATGGTATTGTCGATACCTTGTCGAAAAATATCAATGTCGGGGTCGGTGTCAGGGTTTTGCATAATGGTGCCTGGGGGTTTGCCGCAATAGCATCGACCAAAGAAGCCGATATCAAAAAGGCGGCCAATAAGGCATTACAGACGGCCAAGGCTTCGGCAATGGCTAAAAAAGAAGATGTCAAACTGGCCGATCAGGAAGTTTTTAAAGATCATTATAAAACTCCATGTCAGAAAGATCCATTTGAGGTTCCGACTGATGAAAAAATCGGTCTGCTTCTCGAAATCAGCGATCAGCTATCAACTGACAAAAAAATCAGAACCGCAGAAGCATCACTTGATTTTTATAAGACCAATAAACTCTTCTGCTCAACCGAAGGTGCCGAAATCGAGCAGGATATAATTGAATCGGGCGGCGGATACAGTTCGACAGCATATGATGGTCAGGAAATTCAGAAACGATCTTTCCCGAATTCACATCGCGGTGATTTTGCCACCAGAGGATACGAATTTATCGAAGAAATGAATCTTCTGGACAATGTCGAACGAACGCGCGAGGAATCAATTGAACTTTTATCAGCCGATGACTGTCCCGACACTGAAGCCGATATTATTATCTGCGGTTCTCAAATGGCGCTTCAGGTGCATGAGTCATGCGGGCATCCGATTGAACTCGACCGTGTTTTGGGAACTGAAATATCTTTAGCCGGTGGATCGTTCATGCAAATCGAAGGTCTTAATGATCTGGTTTATGGTTCACCGATAGTAAATATTTATGCCGACGCGACAATCCCCGGAGCGCTTGGTTCATTTGGCTATGACGATGAAGGTGTTAAGGCACAACGGTCACCTATAATTCAGGACGGAATGCATGTCGGTTATTTATCGAGCAGGGAAACCGCCCCGATAATTAATCAGACATCAAATGGAACGATGCGAGCCGATGGCTGGAATCGTCTGCCGTTAATCAGGATGACTAACATTAATCTTGAGCCGGGTGAATGGGAACTGGATGATCTAATTGCTGACACGGAAAACGGCATCTATTTTGGAATGAACAAAGTCTGGTCGATTGATGATCAACGTCTCAATTTCCAGTTTGGTACTGAATGCGCCTGGGAAATCAAAAACGGTAAATTGGGCAGGATGTTTAAAAATCCTCTATATACCGGGATGACACCAAAATTCTGGAATTCATGCGACGCTATTTGTAATAAAAACCATTGGCATGTCTGGGGTGTTCCTAACTGTGGTAAGGGAGAACCGATGCAAACCGCCCGTGTGGCGCACGGGACGGCTCCGACCAGATTCCGTAAAGTGAAAGTTGGGGTGAGCAAATGATAGGAAAAGAGAAACTATTTTCGACTTTTGAAAAAGTTGTCAAATCAAGCCGAGCCGATGAAACCGAAATTGTCTATATTGGAACTAATAATGGATTAACCCGTTTTGCCAACTCAACGATTCATCAAAATGTAAATGAATCTAACGCGACAATATATATCAGAACGGTTATTGGTCAAAAAATCGGCGTATCTTCGACCAATTCAATGAATCAAAACGATCTTAAAGCAGCGATTGCCAATTCGTTTGAGATCGCCAAATATCAGAAAGATAATGAATATTTCCCTGGTCTCCCCGGACCGGAAGAATATCCTGAGATTGAGACATATTTTGAACCAACCGCCAAGTATTCGCCCAAAGATCGCGCGCGCCAGGTCAAAAAAGTCTTTGTCAGGGCAAATAAGCGCAAATTTCTAACCGCCGGTTCATTTGCCACTGGTGATGGCGAAATAGCCGTTTTTAATACTAAAGGTGTTCGTTGTCATCAAGCATTGACCACAGCCAATCTCCAGATTATTGCTATGTCTGATACATCATCCGGCTATTCGGTTGGACTATCCCGAAAAGTTGAGGATATTGATACAGTTGCTCTGGCCGATATTGCTGTTGATAAAGCTTTTAAATCCAAAAAGCCAAAATCGGTTGAGGCCGGAGATTATGAGGTGATCCTTGATCCGGCGGCAACAGCGGCTCTATTTGAATGGGTCAATTATATTGGGTTTGGCTCTAAAGCATTTATTGATAAGACTTCATTTCTGTCAGGCAACATTGGTAAAAAACTGATTGACGATTCCGTTAGTATCTATGATGACGCTATTAATACCGATGCCATCGCAATGCCATTTGACTTTGAGGGTGTCCCCAAAAAGAAGATCTATATGATTAAAAATGGTATTGGAAAAAGTGCCGCTTATGACAGAAATACGGGAAATCGTGAAGGTGTCCCATCAACGGGTCATGGTTTAACAGCCGATGAACATGGTGAAGGCGGTATTCCATTGAATCTGTTTATAGCACCGGGGGATAAAAATCGCGAAGAGATGATTGCTTCGGTCAAAAAAGGTATTCTTGTAACCCGTTTCCATTATATAAATGGCTTTATTGATACGCCGAAAGCCGTCTTAACGGGAATGACCAGAGATGGGACCTTTTTGATCGAGGATGGCAAAATCAAGCATGGAATCCGGAATCTGCGCTTTACAGACTCAATGATAAGAACCTTTTCCAACGTTAAGGGGATTTCGGCCAAAACTGATCTAATTCCTTCCTGGTGGGATTCGGTAGGTTGTATTTCTGCGCCGACGGTTCATCTGGGCTCCTTCAAATTTACTGGGACCACCGACTTTTAATAAATTCCAAGACCCTGCCTAAAAGCAGGGTCTTTGGCAATATTGAAAAGCAGAAAAGTGAAACTATATCTCGTTGCAACCGTAAGTTATCTCAAAGGATAGTTTTTACATTTTGGAAGGAGAGAACAATGAAATATAAGTTATTTCCCGGGGGAGTTGTTTTTTTGGCGGCATTCTCCTTATTCATAATAGTTTTGCCAGTTTTAGTGTCTGCTAACGATATTATTTGTGATTTTACAGATTTTAGCCGAGGCGATTTGGTTGTTGATGGCTTTGAACTAAAAAACAAAACTGATATTTCTATCGAAGCAATTGGAGCGGAATTAAGACATTCTGATTATATGTTTGCT
>JAAERC010000948.1 GCA_024230695.1 Candidatus Zixiibacteriota bacterium | reverse complement strand
ATCTGGATGTATGGGATTTGACATCCGGATCAAGATTTTATCGTAAATATATTTCTGGTTCCAGTCAGGTGGACGGAATTATGGCTGACAGTTCAGGCTTCCTATATATAACTGATTATACAGGTGCCGGAGACTCTCCCAAAATATTTAGGTTTAACATCAGCACACAAACCAGCGAACTATATATTTCCTCGGGCCTGGACGAAGGACCACAGGATTTTGCGTTTGATGAGATTAATAATCGACTTTTGTTAACTTTTTTTGATTCCCCCGGAAAAATAATGGCGATTGATTTAAGCGATGCATCATTATCAACAATAGTAACCATTCCTTTTCCCAACAACAATGGAATAGAAAAGGACAACGATGGTTATTGGTATGTAACCAGTTATTATACCGGCCGGATTTATAGATATGATAATGATTTTGCCGATCCACCGGTTTTGATATCGACCGGTCACTCCGGTCCAACGGCTCTTGGATATAATCCCATTGATAATATTTTGGCAGTGCCAAATTTTACAGCAAATACAATTGATTTTGTTCCGCTTGATGATGCCGATGGCGATGATAT
>JAAERC010000947.1 GCA_024230695.1 Candidatus Zixiibacteriota bacterium | reverse complement strand
TCTGATACCACACCGTCAGGAAATAGTGCAATGTGCGATCAAATCAGCACACCCTTGGGGCAAACAACAACCTACAGTATATCGCTGAATTTTAAAGAAAATCTACCTGAGCAAGCACAATTATTTGTGATTATGGAATATGAAAATGTTATGACCATAGATGAAACAGGAGCAGCTTCAATATAATACTGTTTTTGTCTTGTACATATGATCACTATGAATGCCTATATCCTATCAAATAATAATAATAATAATTATTATTATTATTATTGTCTCATTTGTATATGATGGAAATAAACATTGAGTGTACCTGCATTGTGTACTGAGCAAACGTGGCTAACTAGCTAGCTGCGTACCTTCCATCGCCCATCCAGTCGGCCTAGTGGGCAAACCGACGTGACGGATTGCTAAAACGATATTGTAAGGATTTTTTAAACGAAACCGAAGGGTGGATAGTTACTCATTCCTGCCGACGGATTGCTTAAAATAATATTACAAAATATTCCCGAATGAATCCGCCAGGCCATATTTACTTAGCAAATAGTAAGGCTCGACTTTGTATGCAGACATCCCCCGCAAACAGGTCCAGTCGTGATGAGTAATGCCTTTCTTCGTGTCAAAACTCGACTGTTTACCTTTGTATTTATAGCGGGCGAGGACCGGCGAGTGCACTATAGCTAGCAATCGTTGTGCGTAATGTACAGTAATAGATAAAATTAGCAGCACATTAGTCAATTATTAATTGCATAATTAGAGTTTCAAATCAGCCATCATGGAATGCAATAAGCCTGTGGAAGCCATAACTGCTAGACTTGGTATGATTATTTTGATGAGTAAATGGACTTCCCGGATGCAATATCAACTGTATATGGATGCTCGAGGGCGGGCGTCGACCGATCGATCGATTATCGATTATGCAATTGGTTAAATATCGATCGATTATTTTCCATAATTTGCAAATTTCAGAATTGGGGATCGGGGTGGGATCGGGGAAAAAGTTTGCGGTTGG
>JAAERC010000946.1 GCA_024230695.1 Candidatus Zixiibacteriota bacterium | reverse complement strand
CCGGTGCAGTGTCCTCAATAAAGGAAAAATAATTTTTAATTTTGGAGTAAATATGAACCCCAGGGATTTTTTGGATAAGAATAAAAAAAAGAGATTAGATGAACTATTTGATTTTCTGCGGATTCCATCGGTTTCGGCCAAAAGTGAGTATAAAAAAGATATCCTGGCATGCGCTGAATGGTTATCAGGACAATTAAATAAAACAGGTATTGAATCAAAAATAATGCCTACAGGCGGTCATCCTGTTGTTTATGGCGAAAAGATGGTTTCTCCTGATAAGCTGACAATTCTGTATTATGGCCATTATGATGTTCAACCTCCCGAACCACTTGATTTATGGAAAACCACACCATTTGAACCTCTCGTTGAGGATGGGTATATTATTGCAAGAGGCGCGACTGATGATAAAGGACAGCTCTGGACACATGTGAAGGCCTTAGAGGCGTATTTGGCGACAGGTACTGATCTTCCGGTAAATGTGAAATTGTTGATTGAAGGTGAGGAAGAGGCAGGTTCAGAAAATCTTGAAAAATTTATCAAAGATAATGTCGAATTGCTGAAGGCTGATATTGTTGTTGTGTCGGATAGTGGTCAATTTGGAAAAGATAAGCCTGCTGTTACATACGGGCTTCGTGGGTTGGCTTTTGTTGAGGTAAAACTAACTGGACCCGACCGGGATCTTCATTCGGGTAGTTTCGGCGGATCAATAGCAAATCCAATTAATGTTCTCGGAAAAATTATTGGTGGCCTGCATGATGAAAATGGAAAGATAACTATTGATGGTTTCTATGATGATGTTATCCCGCTTACCGACTGGGAGAAAAAACAGTTTGCCGCCCTGCCATTTAATAAAGATGAGTATATCGCAAAAACCGGCTCTAAAGGTTTGTTTGGTGATATCGACTATACGGTACTAGAGCAGATATGGGGACGTCCTACGCTGGATGTTAATGGAATTACGGGCGGTTATCAGGGTGAGGGAGCTAAGACGATCATACCTTCGTTGGCCACCTGTAAAATTACTATGCGTCTTGTGGCCGATCAGGATCCAATGGATATCTGTAATAAAA
This sequence comes from Candidatus Zixiibacteriota bacterium, assembly GCA_024230695.1. Next base: position 2,017 of record JAAERC010000946.1, on the reverse strand, counting down.
TCGAAAAGTATATTCATAAAATTTGTCCCGATTATGTCCATTGCGAAGTAACCAAACATGGTGGAGCGCGCGGAGTTGTTGTTCCAACTGAAGGACCATGGCTGGAAGCCGCTGGGCGTGCGATTGAATCAGGTTTTGGGATAAGACCGGTTTTTGTTAAAGAGGGAGGATCGATTCCGGTTGTCGGAACTTTTAAAGAGGTTTTGGGACTTGATACATTATTGTTGGGATGGGGACAGGCCGATGATAATGCTCACTCGCCAAATGAGCGATTTTCTTTAAAAGATTTTGAGAGAGGTTGTTATTCGGCATTGGCATTGATCGATGAAATATCAAAAGTAAAGGTTTAATTATGGATTTGGGAATTAAAAATAAAGTGGCGCTGGTAACAGGTGCCTCGGCCGGATTAGGATTGGCGGCGGCTATTGCGCTTGCCGATGAAGGTGCCAAAGTTGCGATAAATTCAAGATCTGAAGATAATCTAAAAAAAGCGGCAGAGCAGATTCAGGAAATAACAGGCTATATACCATCTATATTTCCCGGTGATCTGGCTATTGACGGTAAGGCTGAAGAGATTGTTGATAAGGTATCCGCGGAGATGGGAACAGTTGAGATTTTGGTTGCCAATGCTGGAGGGCCACCGGCCGGGCCATTTATGAATCATTCTAAAGAAGTTTGGCAGAAATCCGCTGATGTAACTCTCTTTGCATCGATGAATTTAACCAGAGCCGTTATTCCGGCGATGGTAAAAAAGAAGTGGGGGAGAGTTGTTTTTATAACTTCAATCGCCGTCAAACAGCCTGTGGATGGTTTGATTATTTCAAATACATTACGTGCCGGATTAACCGGTTTTGCAAAAACAATATCAAATGAATATGCTCAATTTGGCTTAACAATAAACACCGTTTGTCCCGGATTTACGAAAACCGAAAGGCTTCATGAACTGGCCAAAGTGAAATCAGAGGCATTAGGGAATACTCCTGAGGATATATACGACAGTTGGGTGTCGATTACGCCAGCCGGGCGCTTAGGTGAACCAGAGGAACTGGCCGGACTGATAGCGTTTCTATCTTCGAAAAAGGCGGCTTTTATAACCGGTTCATCTATTGCCGTTGAAGGCGGAAGCTATAAAGGGTTGCTTTAATAATATCGCATAATGGTATGCGTCACAGGTTGATAATTGTGCGTATATCAGAATATGGTAATTCTTCTTCTTTGATATGAAAAACTCATCGGCAATTAAGCAACAAACCTGGCTTCCATATCTGGTTATAATGTTGCATCAAATTTTGGCCGCATGCGCCTTCCCGATAGCCAAACTTGGACTTCATGAGATAGATCCTTTTGTTTTTGCGTTTTTTAGATTTAGTTTTGCATCGTTAGTTTATGCCCCGATTTTAATTTTCCTCAGTAAGCGACAAAAAATAAGTAAAAAGGACAATCGAAGAATACTACTTGGCGGTATGGTGATCATACCTTTTAATCAGGTTCTTTATCTTATTGGTCAATCAAAAACTTTGGCAAATCACTCCGGTTTACTTTTCGCGACGGTCCCGGTTTTTTTATATATTCTGGCGATATTTATTCTTAAGGAAAAAGCCACTCTTAGAAAAACTGCCGGTATTTTGGTGGCAACTATTGGAGTTTACACAATACTTTCCGGAGGAAAAGTTGAGTTTGGGACAGAATATTTATATGGCGATATCCTAATTCTTATTTGTGTTTTAGCATGGGCGTGCGGAACGATCATTTTAAAACCATTAACTAATAAGTACGGCGCATTTCGGGTTATAGGTCTGGCACTTACTTATGGTTCGATAGCATATTTCCCATTTGGTTTTTGGCAGGCCAGTCAGGCTCCTCTTTCCAGTATTAGTCTGACAGGTTGGTTATCTGTGTGTTATATGGCTGTTGGTCTTTCAGTACTAGGCTATTTTTTCTGGTACTGGACTCTTAAATATATGGATGTAACACAAATGGCTATTCTTCATAATTTTAAGCCGATTATCGCAACTGT
>JAAERC010000945.1 GCA_024230695.1 Candidatus Zixiibacteriota bacterium | reverse complement strand
TGGTGTCAAGCATGAAGTCTCCGAGAAAGATTATGCTTTTGTACCGCCCAATACCGAACATCAGTTTAGTAATCCCTTTGATAAGGATTTCGAGTTTATTTGTATTGTCCCTAATCGCGGCGAATATTAAATATTGCCGGCGGTGGCGATAACATAATTTTCTGTATCAAAATATTTTTGAGCCGCTTCTGAGACCTGCTCGATAGTAACTGATCTTATCCCGGCCACATATTTATCACCATAATCATATCCCAATCCAAGATATTCGTAGACCCCCATATAATATAGTTGGTTTATACGTGACAAATTTGATGACAGGTATGAACCCCAGATAGAATTGATAGCCGCTTCCAGCTCATCTTTTGTTGGCGGCTCGGATTTTAGCCTGTCGATTTCTGATAGAATAGCCTTTTTGGCTTTTATGTAATTTTCTGAACTGGTTCCCATTTTGCAGACAAACCATCCAAACTTTTTACCAAGAGTAATTGATGAACCGACCTGATATGCTAATCCTTGTTTTTCCCTTATATTTTTGCCCAGACGCTCAGACAGCACAGCAGAAGCTACTTTAAGAGCGGAAGCATCGGGAGATGAGGTCGATGGAAGTAGGTTCCCCAGATAAATGAAGATCTGTTCCTTATCCATTTTCTCATGGATTGATTTAGTCTCAATTATGCTATTTGGCTGATTTGGTTCAGTTGGTGTAAAGCCCGTAGTTGGGATTTTTTTTAGTTCTTCTCTTAACAGGGCCATTATCCCCGCTTGATGTTGTCTGGTTCCAACTGTAATAATCATATTTTCGGGGGCGTATATTCTTCGGTGGTGCTCTCTTAAATCTGATAATGTTACGGACCCAACCGTTCGATAGGTCCCATTTATTTTTTTGGAGTAAGGAGTTCCCTCAAATAGGCTGGCATAAAAAGCATTGCTTGCTGTTTTATAGGTCGAACCGCTATTACGTCCAATCAGACCAAATATTTCTTTGCGAACCTGTTCCATCTCAACTGAATCAAAGGCAGGGCGTTCGATCATTTCGGTAAATAATTTTATTCCCTCTGATGTAAACTCATCTATTGTCTCAAATTTCATAAATGAAAACTGGCGGGTGGTGTACCTGTCGTCAAATGGAATCCAGGGATTATCATAAAGTGTTACTTTGGCACCGATTGATGATAGCTTCATGGCCAATTCGCTGGCATTGTTGTTGGCCGTACCTTTTGCAATCAAACGATTAACAAAATCGGTAATACCATCTTTTCCGTCTAATTCAGTTGTCGAGCGATTTTTCCCAATTATGTTTAAAGCGAAAACGCGGCTGTCAGGATTTGATTTGACAATAACTGTGATTCCATTTGGTAACACCTCTCGATGATATTCCGAATATCTTTTCTCCATTTCAGTTGTTGCTTTAGTTTTTGGTAATTTAAAATCTTCGCCCGAAGCCATATCATGCTGAGGGTAATTCTGTTTTGCAAAAAACTTTTTAACATCATTTGCAGAGGGG
>JAAERC010000944.1 GCA_024230695.1 Candidatus Zixiibacteriota bacterium | reverse complement strand
TTCGGTTGCGCAAGTTGTAGGTTACATCAAAGGGAAGAGTGGGGGGCTCCCCATTCCTTGGACAACCTCACAGGTTTTGCAGCTATCCTGATTGTGAAAAGTTAGAAATTTGGAGGATTATTTTAGCCGCGCAACTAAAAATTTTTATATGGAGTAACTATCTATGATCCAAACTCAATTCAATTTGCCCTATGAGCAAGCTCATTTATTAAATCTCACGTTCGACAATTAGGCTCAAATCAGCTCACGATTTTATTTAAAATTAGTAAAATTCCAAATAGTTAACTGTCTGAAACCCAGTTACAGCTTGATTTTATATTTTTAAAATTCGAAAACAGTCATTTAGAAGCGTGGTGAAGAAAAAATTCAAAATAGGCGATTTTTTATTTGAAATAGCAATGATTTTATTATATTTTAGCGTGGTGATGATTTTTTAACCCTTATATCAAGGATATAACATGTTTCCACGTATACTTAAACAAAATAAAAATAGTAAGATTTACCAATATCTTGTTATTAGCCAATCCGTTCGAAAAAATGGCCTTTCCACCACCGATAATATTGCTAATCTTGGCAATTTGAAAAATCTTAAGCGCTACGACATCGAGAATCTGATTGATGGCTTAATCAAAATTTTTCAATTAGACAAATATGTCCTGGGAGAAGAAGTTGAGATATTGGAATCGCTGCTTTACGGTTCGATTATGATTTGGCAAAAATTATGGCGGCAAATGAAATTATCAGAATCTATCCGAAAGCATCTCAGACAAAGCCATCCGAAATTATCCATAGCCGTTGAGAAATATGTGGAGTTGATGACAATCAATCGCTGCATCGAGCCCTTAAGCAAATTGGGTGTCACTCGATGGTTTGAAACCACCTGTTATAAGGAGATGCAGGGCTATTCCGATCTAACAATGGAGGCGAATTATTTTTATCGCAGCATGGACTGTCTTGTGGAGATGAAGGACGCTCTTGAATTAGCCATTTATGATCGGCTGCAGAATTTATTCAGCATCAATATCAAGCTGACTTTTTACGACATTACCTCCACTTTTTTTTATGGCGATAAATGTCCGTTATCGGAGCCGGGCTACAGCCGTGATCACCGTCCTGATTGCGATCAGGTTGTAGTAGGCGTTGTCACCTCCTATGAAGGGTATCCGCTGAAACATTATGTGTTTATGGGCGGAACCGTCGATTCAACCACTGTTGAGGATGTGGTTCAGGATTTAAAGCAAGCATATCACATTGAGGAGACGGTTTTTGTAGGCGATAGGGGAATGATCACCAAATTGAATTTAGAAAGAATAGAGGAGCGTGGTTTTGATTACATCATGGGTGTTAAGCTGAGGCAGGATGCTCTTTGTCAGATGCTTTTTGAGCGTAATGAGATTGACTGGAAGGACATTGACGAAATAGATGAACTCAACAAATTGAAGGTGTTGGAGCATAAGGTGTCGGTCAAAGATTTTTTGTTGTGGAAAACCGAAACGATTTTAAAAACCCATCATATTTCTGTGACAAATTCCGCTTTTGCGGCATTTTCAAATAAGATTGAGGCGATGACAAATGAGGATGATCCAACCGCTAAGGATTTCAAGGAAATTTTGCAGGGACTATCGCCTCAAATGGACAAAAAACCAGGCGGCAAAATTTGGCAGGTGATCAAGCGTTACAAAAAGCGCTATGAGAGGGTGTATCGGCTTGTATTTTGTCTAAACTCTGATCGTCGGGTCAGCGCTCGACTTAAACGAAAACAGCAAATCGAAAAACTCAGCCAGGCCATGGATGGTTTGTTTTCTGAAGATAAGAAAATCAAGGAAAGGGAGAAGGCTGACATTGACAAGGCTATTGGCAAAATATTTGAGGGTTACAAATCAAAGTTCAAGAAGTTTTTTGAAATTGAACGTGATCCGGCTGATAGTCGAGCCCTGGGTTATGTCCAAAATATGCCGGCAATTGAAGATGCGGAACAATATGACGGTGTTTTTACCCTGTTAGCCAGCCAGGAAGACCTCGCTATCGAAAAGGTAGTCAACTCTTATAAAAATTTGAAAGAAGTGGAAACTCTTTTTGACGATTTCAAAAACTTTGTGGATGTGCGTCCCTTTCGGCATCGACTGGAAATCCGGGTTAGGGGTCATGTGTTTATCTGTATCCTGGCATTGCTGCTGAAGCGCATTTTCGAAGTTGATTGTATGGGCTCAAAATCGGTGACTGTCCCCCTGGAAGAAATTGACAAAGTGAAATTAGTTCGATATAAAATTAAATTTTCAACCCGAGAGGATCGACATCAAATCATACCTAAGGTAACAATGGTCAATCCAATGCAGAAAAAGTATTTCAACCAGGTGGGCATTAAAAATCCTATGAATATCGAAAAATTCTTGTGGTGAAGAATGAAAAACTAAGAATACTGACTATATAAGCTTTTGCGTCTGTTTGCTGTCGAACGAGAGTTTAAAAATACCAATAGCAAACAGCCAAAAGCTAATAGCCGATTAGTTGCAATAAGTTCAATTTTTGATCCATATTTCCGTCATTTTATCGGCATTATAGATAAGCGGTATCTGCAAGCCCTTGATCCAATCCTGATGAACCCATGTTTGGGTTCCATGATAGAAAAAAACCCAGGGGGCTTCATCGACCAGCATTTCCTCAGCTACCTGGTAGATAGTCAAACGATGAACAGAGTCTTGAATACCCTGGGCCAGATCGATCAGCTTGTCAAATTCGGGATTGCTGTAGTTAAGATTACTGCCGGTCGG
>JAAERC010000943.1 GCA_024230695.1 Candidatus Zixiibacteriota bacterium | reverse complement strand
TGGCAGAGAAACATCAAAAACATAGAAATTAGAATAATTAACTTTTTCATTTTTTACCCTTTCCTTATTTTACAATTGCAATATCTATAAAAGATGTTTGTTCAGCACCATTAAAATCTGCTCTAATAATACAACGATAAATACCGGTCGTCAAAAATGAGCCATTCCAATCAAATTCATTTGGAACACCGCCAACTCCAGTCACCTTCTGCTCATTGACCAAATTGCCTATCATATCATAAAAACTTAGTGTAATATCAGCCGCTTCTCCGAGGAAATAGCGAATAGTTGTTCGTCCATCAGTAGTTGGATTGGGGTAGCAGTAAAAATCATTATCGGAGAAATGATCCGCAAAAACAACTGGATCGATCAATTCATCAGAAGACAGATAATTATTCCCTGAATGATTACCTCCATACATCGGCCATTGCGCCAGTGATGTATCATAATCAACATCCCATGAATAAAACCAGCCATCGCCACCCAAAAATCCCAGACCTCCTCCTGTTGTTTTATTGTAAATCACAGGAGAACCATAACCTTGAGACGCAATATTTTTAAAATCAGCATTATCAAATTCCGAACCATTTAGAAGAATCGATTGAACCCCTATTCCTCCAATCGGAAGTGGAAAACCATACAGCAGTTCCGGTCCATAGGCGTAACAGTTGCCATTTGAAGCGGTAATAATTATATCCTGTCGATTATCACTATTTATATCGGCCACAACCGGAGATGACAAAGCCACTACATCGGGGAATCTTCGGTCAATTGGAATCGGAAAATTTGATAATTGAGTCAGACTACGATTGAAAGCATATATTTTATTTTTTCCACAAAGAATAATATCCGGGTAACCGTCGGTATCAAGGTCGGCCACAATCGGGTTTACATAAATTGAATCACCAAGATCATATTCGATTTCACTGACAAAAGGACTTCCGGTCGCTTCCGGATCCACCGATACGATCTTTAACAACCCGTCATCGGTTACCATAATTATTTCTAATGTATCATCCCGGTTCAGATCGGCGGCAACCGGCCCATATTTGAAGAAACCATCAAGGGTATCACAATAAACATTATTTGAGTCAACCAAGAATAGGTCAACATAACTATCGACATCACCAGCCAGTGCGACAATACTGTTTCCGGCACGGGTAAAGCCATATGGCTCATCTTCGTTTATTTCATTAAGAAGTTCCAAATACCTAGTAAAATAATTTAGCGAAAATAATCTAGTCAGGCCCTCGCTATCATATTTTACGGCAACGTGCAGGGTTGTATCAAAATACGTTGAAACAACCATACCTCCGGTAAATTGGATCGGGGTAAAAAGTGTGTCAGCACGGCCATCATTGTTTTCATCGTTAAATGAATAAACGCACAATCTATTATAGGCACCAACAGCAATAAATTTTATTACTGTGTCGGTCATAAAGCCAAAGTCGCCATATACAGGCGTACTGGTAATAGGTTGGGGCGTTATGGCGAAAATCGGGACGGAATCGGCCGTTTGGCCGACCGAGTTATATGATGTATCAATAAATGGCGGATGTATCGATGATTCAAACCATCCCCCGCCATCTTCATTTATCACCATAAGATTGCTACCAGAAACAGTGATTATCTCTTCCGTTCCATCATCATCAACATCGGCGGCAATCGGAGAAAAACCAATAACCGGATAACCGGCCCGACGTGGGAAATTTTCGCTTTGAAGATCATATTCGAGATTAAAAGTCATAGTTGTATTCGATGATGAAATATTAGTAATCCGTATATGACTATTAGTTCCGTTATATCCAATTGTTGGCGGATTTGTATTTGGCGTAAAGGAACTATTATTTCCGTATCGGTACATATCCTCACTGCTTCCATAACCTGCATAAAAATTCCCGCCAAAATTAACAAGACCGTCGGCTTCAATCAATTCGATAAAACGATGATCGGGATCGACTTGAACCCGATTGGTCTCAAATAAAGAGAAATTCGAACCCGGCAATGACATTGCCGCAACCGATTCATCAACATGCCAGATAAGTATTCCCGAACCCGGCAAAAGGAAATCATATTCATTAGTAAAAGTTTTGCTTTCATCAAGAGGATTATAATATACAGGGCCTATAAAAACTGATGTTGCGGAATCAGCCAACATACGCGGATCGCCGCGCCCGTCAGTATCGATCTGTCTGTTTTCCAGTAAATAATATTCAAACTCAGTAATCGGTATTCGGGCGATCCTGACTTCATTACTGATCATTTCGCTGGCAACAAGACTGATATCCGCATTTTGTCGGTACACAACCGGTTCAATAAAACCAAGATAAGCTCTTGACCAAGCCGATGGATATACCGGCATAATACCAAAAACTCGCCCGACAAATTCGAATCCAAGATCGATTCCAGTGCCGAATCCATTATTGTCCATCAGCGCAAAATCGCCAAGCTGCGTGAAGAAATTATCGGTTCGATAAAGATCAACCAAGCCTAACTGATGGCCAAACTCATGAGCCAAAACAGCATTAAGAGCTGTCGCACGGTTATCCTGTGAGGCCATCTCCGGCATAATAATGCCATCACTGATTATATAAGAACTGTCATTGACATAAATCGGGGCCCTGTCGTCACCGCGACGAACATATCCGGTATAAAGATCTGATAAAGTCGGCGGAAATCCGAGATCATTCTGACGATCTGAACCGGCATGAAAAAGAATATTGGCATCATAATCGGCAAAAGTCAAACCTACTTCTTCGCTGTCAACTAACTGAAAACAATCAATAAAAAATGAGTCAATAAGATTCTGATATATATCATCAGAAGTCTGCCCTACTCCATAATGTGCCATATTATTTGGAAGATGATACGCTCCATTGGTATCTTTGGGGTACACATCCCATTCAATCACAAGATTACTGTCAGAAACATGCAAATAATAATGATTCAATACTTCCATGTGTTTTTCGAAGTAGAGTAGATTATGCGGCGATGGATCTGCCTCATGACCGTACTCTTCTTTAAAATCTTCAAAATCGCGTAAATCAAACCGACCTCTTCCCGTAGTATTGGTATCATCAGGATTTTCATATTGGAAATCGAACCGCATTACTAATACTTTGATAGTATCAGCCGGATCAGCCATTGTAGCCGAAAGTTTGGGAAGTCCCCATGGTTTATCCCGCTTGAGATTCAATATATTTCGATCACAGCGGTTTGAAGTAAATCCATGATAAAACACTTTTGGAGAATCACCGGTGGTTAATTGTCTATCCACCGAAACCGGCGTTAACACTTTATCTCCAGCCACCGCCGCCAATTGAAATACCAGAAGCAGAAATGTAATTAATATTGTATTAAAGATTCCTATTCTTTCCTTCAAACCAAATACTCCATTAGATTATAGTTTGGCTCCAATTGAAACCCTCATGGTGTTGCCAAGAGGGAGATTCTCGCTGGTTGGAATATAAGCAAAGTTAAACTCAAATGCTTTATATGCCAGACCAAATCCGAGGGTCGGAGTTTTAATCTCACCTTCCTGATCATAAATATATCCAAGGCGTAAAGCAATAAAAGAACCATACCAGTATTCCGCTCCGCCATTGATAACGATTTCTTTGAATTCATCAGCAAGATTACCGATTGCGGCCATTGATTTATTCATTTCAATAGTAAACAGAAGTCTATTATAATTGGATTCAACAAGCTTCCATGCCAAACCAATTGATAAATTTCGTGGTAATGGGTCAGATTGGTCAACGTCAATATAACTGACACTTGGTCCAAGATTAGTCATCGCAAGTCCCAAGGCTAATTTTCTGTTTATTCTATAAAACAATCCAATATCAAAGCCGATTGCCGTTGCTGTTCCCTCGCCCTGTTCCGATCCCGCACCTAATCGGGATAAATGTGAATAAATGATCTTTGTTGATATTCCGCCGCTTAAGGATTTTGATAGTGATGTCCCATATGATATTGTAGCGGCAAAATCAAAAGGTGAAAAATCACCTTCTACTTCTCCTGATGAATTAGTACGTATTATTGTACCATATGTCAGAAAAGTTGCACTGACTCCAATTGTCCCCCATCCTTTTGGATTAAATACAACTGAGAGATAATTATAGTACATATCATCAGCTAATTGAGGTAACCATTTGGCCACCATAAAAGCAATTTCAGAACGGGCGGCGGCTCGAATAAGAACCTTATCATTGGAAGCAAACCACATATTATTATCAACTTCCGCTATTCTGGTAACTTCGGTACCGCCAAGCCCCTCATCGTTAAATCTTGACCAGCCATTCTCATAAAATATGGTTCCGCCCTCGGTGCCAAAATAGATTTTATCTCCCATAGGGCAAATATCATGAATTCTTGAACCGCCCGGATTTGCATAGGTCTTAATTTTCTGACCGGCCACTAAGATGTCGGATTGTAGTCTATTAACCTCTTTTATATTGACCGCAAGTCTGTCGGCTCTTCTTTTTTCGTCATCAACCAGACTTAAAGCTAATTCATCGATAGTCATTTCTTGTTCAACTACATAATTACGGTAACCATACCATTTCCATTTATGGCCATTAAATTTGAGTAGACCAAACTCGGTTCCGATCCAGAGATTTTTATTATTATCGACTTTCATCGCGGTAATTTCAAAAGGTATTCCAGCGGTATAAGGAACCTTGATTGTTTTACCTATTTTCACCGGCGCATCGGTCTCCGCCTGGGTAGAATCGTTTGATAATTCTTCCTGTTCTTCCAATTTTGCCTGAGAAGCTTGAATATCCACGAGTGAATCCTGCATTATTTCTAAAGCCTTGATAGTTCCGACAGAATCTATCAGTTTCGAAATATCACCTAATTGTTTATTTGAATCGGAAGGTACAGAATCGGTTTGTGTCAATTCATCTCCATTGAGACTGCCGAATTTTTCAAGAAACGTCGATTTTTCATCAGCGTTATCAAATATTTTCATATTATCATAAATGGATTCTGCCGTTTGATCCAATACATCCTGAAATTCAATATAATTTTTCCACATCTTGCCATCAAAATGGTAAAGATCTCCTTCAACAACGGCCCATGCTGTATTATTTGATAAAGGAGCGACTCCCATTATTGGCATACTGGGTAATCCAACATTTTCATCCTGAAAAATGAATATACCATTATCATAAATCACCAAACCCGAATCGGTGCAAATAAATGTCTTCTTCTTATTCAGCTCAATATTTGATATATTGCTGGATGGCATATTTTCATTTGTTTCAAAATGCCGCCATCTTTTCCTGTTATAACGATATAATCCGGATTCGGAGCTGACCCAAAGATATTTTTTATCCGAAACAATATCAGTTAGCTGACCATCAAAATTAACCGCAAATGGAATCAAAATTTCTTCAGCAAGAACCCGCATTTTAGTTTTTTCGATTGAATAGAGCAGTCTATCAAGCTCTGATTCTGAGAAAGTAGAATCTTTTATGGCATTCCGATATTCAACGCCAATTCTATTAAACCTGTCCCAGTCAATCAAACATTGATTATAAGCGGCTTTTATTGCAATAAAACCATTTTCGATTTCATCTCTGGTACCGGAATCTTCCGGGATCTGCAGCATTACCACCAATTCGATTGAATCAATCAGATTTCGCGGCTTATCATTATTGGCATCACCGATAACATTCATCAGTTCAGCGATCCTGACATCGTTCTCCTCGGATTGCATGCCGGTATAATCTCTTAATATTGATTCGGCCGATTGCTCAGCTCTTGTTTCTATGATCTCGCCACGATACCATTTATTACGGCTATATCGAATCAAACCATTTTCTGAGATAGCCCAAATATCGTACTTATTGTAATCAATTTCAGAGGCATTATTCTGATAAAAAGCAACCTTTTTAAATGGTCTCAAATCCTCAGGAATTGAAACCTCAAACCACTTACTTGATAGAGGATAATTGCCGAGCCCCGCTGGATTCCAATGGGTCGTTGTAGCATCATCAGCCACCGCAACAAAGGCCTCACCCATACCTGCCGCACGCGCACCGGCGGCAATTCTTAAAAATAGTACAGCTGAGGTGGAAACACCGGCAAAAACACCAGGGCTGATTCCAACAAGAAATGTGACTGCTATTAAAAGGTTAATTAGTTTGCGCATCAAGAAGCCTCCTGTATTAATTAATCAAAACAACTTTACCAAATGATTCAACGGTTTTTTCATACCAATCTGAAACAGCCGTTACCTTATAGATATAAACACCTGTGGCAATACGGTCAGCATCAGTATCATTGCCGTTCCATGTATAAAACTCATTATGTCCGGCCGGAACTGATCCGATTGTCTCAGATTTTATCTTCCGTCCGGATAAAGTAAATATCTCAAAATTTACACTACTCGCCGGTGAACTAAGTGAGAAAGAAAAAACAGTATTATCTCTCATTGGATTTGGATAATTCATCAACTCAGTAATCATAAATTCACCGCTTGCCAATATTTCTGCCTCAAATTCAACCAAACTGGAATTATTGGCATTATCCCAGGCTTTCACCCTAAAATTGTGGATACCAGTCGAAAGTTTACCTACCTCATATACAATTGTCCCAGATAGATAACTTCCTGCACTATATTGAAATAGGTCGGTCAGATTGATACTGTTCTCCACCCTGTCATCGATAACAAGTGAAATTTCATGCCCCAAACTTCCGGTTAAATTAATCCCCGACAAGTCCGAGATATCTAAAGTCATTGTCTCACCAGAGGTTACCTTGTCCCCAGAGAGGAAGTCATCTCGTTGACCAAACGAATAATCAATCTGCGGCCCCTCTGAATCTTCATTGGACATTATTGATAAACTGACCGGAATTGAATCTATCAATCCAAGAGCATCTGAGTTGGAGGAGATAGCATATCCCGATATTTTTGCGCTTTTTCCACCCACTCCAATATCCAAAGGAGCAATAAATGAAAAATCAAAATATCCATCAGTAATATCTGTTTTCCCGCGAAACACAAC
>JAAERC010000942.1 GCA_024230695.1 Candidatus Zixiibacteriota bacterium | reverse complement strand
TCTCGGCAGATAATTTATCAACCAGCTCAATCGCCTTGCCTATCTTCTCTTCCAGCAATCTCATACTATCCGACATATCAGGCCTCGCGAATTTGTGCTTTAAATTTCTTATTTAGATTATCAGCAATTTTCTTATGAAGTTTGCTGACTTCATTACTTTCCAGGCTCTTTTCCCGCGAACGGTATATCATTGAAAAGGCAATAGATTTCTTTCCATCACCAACCTGCTTACCAATAAAAAGATCAAATAGCTCAACTTTTTCCAATAATGGCCCGCCGGATTGATTGATTTCCACCAATAGAGAACCAACCTCTACCGATTCATCAACAACAACCGCCAGATCTCGTGGGGCCGCCGGAAAACGGGGTAATGACTTATATGTCGAATCCTGTTGAATATTTTCAAGAAGCAACCTAAAATCAAGAAAACCCGCATAAACATTCTGTTTAATATCAAACTGTTTTGCGATTTTACGCTTGATCTGTCCGGCATAACCGATAATTTTATTATTTAGCCTCAACTCAAATGAACATGACTCATTAAGAGTAAAATGTTTTGTCAAAACATATTCAATCGCTGAAATATGGCTTAATCTCAAAAAGGAATCAATCGCACCTTTAAGATCATAAAAATCAAAACTACGACCCTTATCATACCAATGGTCATCTGCTTTTCCAGTAATTGTTATACCAATTTTCTCTTCCTCATGGGGAGGTTTCCCGGGCAAATAAATACGACCCATATCAAAAAGTTGTAAATTCATATTTCGGTGCGAAACATTATGAGAAACTGCTTTAAGCAATGAATAAAAAAGGTTGTTTTGCATAACGGTCAGATCATCGGCAATCGGATTAAGAACTTTCAATTGCGGTTCATCTCCCGAAACTATTGATAATAATTTTGTGTCAGCCAAACCGGGGCTATACATCTCGTCAAACCCAAGCGATGTCAAAGCTATCCGACTGGAATCATAAAAATTATCATCAGCATGCCGAGGTGTAAAAAGTGGGCCTGAATTATGAATTGAATCAGGGACAGAATCAAACCCTTCAATACGAATCACTTCTTCTATCAGATCGACTTCTCGAGTAATATCAGCCGTAAAGGTCGGCACTGTCACTTCAAGGGTTCCTTTATCTATAACCCCGTACTCAATACCTTCTAATATCTTAATTATTCGTTCTTTTGATATTTTAGTTCCCATCAAGGCATTAACTCGCTCCGGTCGAAGCATCAATTTTGCCGGTTCGATTTTGTTTGGATAACAATCTACTATCCCCGAAAGAACCTCACCACCAGCATATTCAGCCATCAATGAGGTGGCTCTGTCCAACGCCAAGCAAACAACATTCGGATCGGCGCCACGTTCAAATCGATGCGATGCCTCGGTGTTTAGCCCAAGAACATTTTTACTTCTTCGAACTGTAACCGGATTAAAATAAGCGGCTTCAAGTAAAATAGTTGTGGTTGTATCTTTCACTTCAGAATCTAATCCGCCCATTACACCTGCTGTTGCCACAGCCTTTTTTCCATTAGTTATTAGTAAGACATCCGGGGTCAGCTCATGTTCTTTGTCATCAAGAGTCGTAAATTTTTCTTTATCTTTGGCGCGCCTTACAACAATCTCTTTGCTACCAAGAAGGTCGTAATCAAAGGCATGTAAAGGATGCCCCATTTCAAGCATGACCAAATTAGTGATGTCAACAATATTGGAGATTGGCCGAACACCGCTTAATAATAATTTTCGTTTTATCCACCAAGGTGATGGACCAATTTTAATATTTTTTATAACACGAGCGGCATATCGAGGGCAAGCCTCGGCATCTTCAATAGATATTTTTATATATTTGTCAGCAGTCTCATCTGATTCATTAACTTCAAATTGCGGACGGATAACCTTTTTATCTGTCAAGCAGGCAATATCTCTGGCAACACCTATTAAAGCCAATAAATCGGGGCGATTCGGTGTTAAATCGAGATGTAAAATAGTATCATTCAACTTCAGATATTCAATAGGATTTTCACCAATAGGTGCATTTTCATCCAAAACCATTATTCCACTGTGATCGTCTGAAATTCCAAGTTCTGTTTCAGAGCAAATCATTCCTGATGATTCTACCCCGCGAAGCTTGGCTTTTTTAATTTTATAACCGCCTTTTAATTCAGCGCCGATTTTTGCTAGAATTATTTTTTGACCTTTGGCAACATTTGGGGCTCCACAGACAACCTGATATTTTTCAGTTCCATCATCAACAATGGCTTTTCTTAAATGGTCGCTGTTTTCAATCGGCTCCAGCTCAACTACCGAGCCAATAACTACATTATCAAAATTGCCATCAAGAAATGGTTTGGCATCCGCTTCGGCCCCTGCCAGCGATAATCTATCGGCCAATTCTTCTGGTGACATCGAAATATCGACCAGTTCTTTTATCCAACTATATGGGACCTTCATTATATGAACTGCCTTATAAATCTGATATCATTATTATAAAACAATCTGATATCATCTATCATATATTTGAGCATTGTCACCCGTTCAATACCCATTCCAAAAGCAAAACCAGTATATTTTTCACTATCATATCCGGCATTTTTTAAAACATTTGGATCTATCATACCACATCCAAGAATTTCTAACCAACCGGTATGCTTACATAATCGACAACCTTTGGCACCACATAAAAAGCAGGTGATATCAACTTCAGCCGATGGTTCAGTAAATGGAAAGAAACTGGGGCGAAACCGCAATTTCAAACCTTCTCCAAAAAAGTCACGACAAAAAGCATTCAAGACACCTTTCAGATCGGCCATACTGACACCTTCATCAACCAGAAAACCTTCTATTTGATAAAATGTATAATATGCTCGTGCAGAGATCGCTTCATTTCGAAAGTTTTTCCCCGGAGCAATTATCTTAACAGGCGGTTTTGAATTCTCAAGTGTTCGAACCTGTACCGGCGAAGTATGTGTTCTCAAAAGCATATCGCCTTCAAGGTAAAATGTATCCTGCATATCTCTGGCAGGATGATCGGGAGGGAAATTTAATCCCTCAAAATTATAATAATCGGATTCAATTTCAGGGCCTTTGGCAATTTCAAAACCCATCCGTTCAAAAGATTGATTCACTTGTTTTAGAACTTTTGTTAACGGATGAATAGCGCCGACCCGATGTGAGACGCCCGGAAGTGTTGGATCAAAAACAGATTTTTTGCCGCCTTTGCCTAACTTCTCACCGGCTTCTTTTATTTCACCCTCGAGTTTAACCCGAGCCTTATTGGCCGCGGCTCCAAGTTCTTTTCTTTGATCAATTGGAACTTCTTTTAATGAACGCAAAACAGCCGTGATCTGACCTTTACGGCCAAGATACTTGATACTGACTGCTTCCAGATCATTGGGTGATTTTGCCGCTATAATAGCGGACTCAGCCTCAGACAGAAGATTTTCTATATCTTTGATATCAGGCATACAATTGATCAGCCTTAGGCATTTTTGGCCATATTGGCCAACTGATCAAATGTAGCAATATCGCGCGCGGCAATATCGGCCAACATTTTACGATCCAGAACTACTCCGGCTTTCTTCAAACCTGAAATAAAGGTCGAATAATTCAATCCGCGCTGTTTAGCGGCGGCTGAAATTCTAATGATCCAGAGACGTCTAAACGTCCTCTTTTTTACACGACGATCGCGATAGGCGTATGTTAGTCCTTTATGAACCGTTTCCAAAGCCGTCCGATAGAGGCGGGATCTTCCGCCATAATTTCCGCTGGCTTTTTTTAAAACCTTTTTATGTCGTCTATGTGCCGCAACATTATTTTTTGCTCGTGGCATCAGTAATACTCCTGAAAATAATTAAATATCAATATTAATACGGAAGCATCGCGAGAACACGTCTCTCATCGACACTATGCACCAAACCTGATTTACGTAGGTGTCTTTTCCGTTTCGGGCTCTTCTTCGTTAAAATATGCGAATGGTACGCCTTACTTCTTTTTAGTTTACCGGATGCGGTCTTCTTAAATCGTTTTGCCGCTGACCGATTTGTCTTTATTTTCGGCATCTTGCTCCTCTAATTCTTGGCTTTCGTCGCAGAAATCTTAGGATTGAGAATCATCGTCATTCTTCTACCTTCCAGTTTCGGCTCCTGTCCAATTGAACTTATTTCTTCTAATTCTTCTGCTATTCTAACTAATATTTTTCTGCCATATTCAGTGTGGGCCATTTCTCGGCCAGCAAATCTTACAAAGAGTCTGACTTTGTTTCCCTGCTCTAAAAATTCACGAACATGGTTGGTCTTAAAACGATAATCATGTTCTTCAATTTTAGGCCGGAAGCGCATCTCTTTCAATTGAACGACATGCTGTTTTTTCTTGGCCTGTTTCGCCTTCTTGGATTGCTCATACATAAACTTTCCATAATCCATGATCCGGCATACCGGTGGATTACTGTTTGGCGAAATCTCAACCAGATCAAGACTGGCATCAAAGGCACGAGTTTTTGCTTCGTTTAGCGGCAGAATTCCTATCTGCTCGCCACCGGGACCGATTAAACGTACCGGTGAACTTTTGATCCTGTCGTTGACCCGAGTGGTCTTCTTGGCTATAACATCCTCCCTTATTTAAGTTCAGACTCTATATTTTTTTCATCAATTTCGGTTCTTAATAAATCAATGACTTCCGCAAGCTTAAGGCTTCCTTTATCACCTTCTCCATGAAGTCTGACCGAAACAGATTTATTCTCAATTTCCTTCTTCCCTATTATAAGCATATATGGGATTTTCTGCAACTCCGATTCTCGAATCTTATGCCCGATTTTTTCAGAGCGTATATCCATATTAGCGCGAATATTATTGGCCCGAAGTTCATTACAAACCGATTCCACATATTCATTCTGATCATCGGTTAGAGCCAATACCATAACCTGAACCGGAGCCAGCCAAAGCGGGAAGTTACCGGCGTAATGTTCGATCAATACTCCAAAAAATCGTTCGATCGAACCCAACAATGCCCGGTGTATCATAAATGGCCGCTTCATCTTACCATCTTTATCAGTATAGGTCATATCAAATCGTTCTGGCAGGCTGAAGTCAAACTGGATAGTCGAACATTGCCAGCTTCGGCCAAGAGCGTCATTGATCTTGATATCAATTTTGGGGCCATAAAATGCGCCGCCACCCTCATCTACAGAGTATTTAAGTTTCAAAATATCCATCGCCCGTCTCAATCCGCTCTCAGCTTTTTCCCAATCATTCGGATCACCAATCGCCTTTTCAGGACGAGTTGAAAGATAAATGTCATAATCTTTAAATTTAAAAGTATCCAAAATATGTAAACAAAACTTGATCAACCACACCAGTTCATCTTCCATTCCCTCAGGAGAAACAAAATGATGTGCATCATCCTGGGTGAATCCGCGAACTCGCATCAATCCGTGCAACACACCGGAGTTCTCATAACGATATACTGTCCCCAATTCACCCCAGCGCATCGGTAAATCACGATAACTCCAGCGCCGCGAATTAAACATCGCAATATGGAACGGACAATTCATTGGTTTGATCTGATACTTGGCCTCATCTATTTGAATCGGCTGATACATATCATCTGAATAAAAATCAGTATGCCCAGACTTGTTCCATAAATCAAGGTGAGCGATATGCGGCGAGAAAACTAATTCATAACCATTTTTAATATGCTCTTCACGCCAATAATTCTCTATTTCATTTCTAATAGTTGCACCTTTGGGCATCCATAGAACCAAACCGGCACCAACATCATTGGTAATATGAAACAGTTCCAATTGTTTACCAAGCATCCGGTGATCTCTTTTTTTGGCCTCTTCCATACGGTACAAATAATCTTCAAGCAACTTTTTCTTAGGGAAAGAAACGCCATAGATCCTTTGAAGCATCTTATTATCTTCGCTACCGCGCCAATATGCACCCGATGAAGTTGTGATTTTAAACGCTTTAATAATAGATGAACTTGGGATATGCGGCCCCCGGCAGAGATCTTCAAAATTTGACTGGCGATAATAAGTCACCATTTCATCGCTGATATCATTTTCCAGAATATCAACCTTATATATCTCTTCATCCTTTTTATATTTTTTAAGTAGCTCTGCACGTGAGATATCTACCCGCTCAAACGTAACCTTTTCCTTGATGATCTCGCCCATCCGCTTCTCTATTTTCTCAAGATCCTCAGGAGAAAACGGCTTGTCGACGTCAAAGTCGTAATAAAACCCTTCATCAATCGAAGGACCAATTGCCAATTTGGCCTTTGGGAAAATATCAAGGACAGCTTGAGCCATGATATGAGATGTTGAGTGCCAGAATATCTTTTTTCCCTCGAGACTATCAAAAGTCAATATCTCGACAGCGCAATCAGCATCAATCGGTTTTAAGATATCAATAGCTGAACCATCAATTTTGATAGCAATAGCCGCTTTTGCCAATCCTGGAGCGATAGTATGCGCAATATCATACCCGGTTGCACCCCTGGGATGTACTACCTCACTACCATCTGGTAACGTTACTTTAATTTTTTCTTCTTCACTCACTATCAAAGCCTATAACTATAAAAGGGCATAAACCTTACAATAAAACGGTTTATAACCCGCTAATTAATGGTGGGCGATACTGGATTCGAACCAGTGACCCCTTGCGTGTCGAGCAAGTACTCTAACCAACTGAGCTAATCGCCCATC
>JAAERC010000941.1 GCA_024230695.1 Candidatus Zixiibacteriota bacterium | reverse complement strand
TGTGATTGATGTTGTTTTAGATTCAGCACCTACCGTTTCCTGCCCACAGGAACAGAAATTATTAGTTTGCGATTTGACCGATATTACGATAAGCGATTTTATATATGATGATATTGATGGTAATCTTATCTCATATGAAGTTGATAATGGAACATTAAATGGCAATGATGTGACATTTACTCCTGTTGAGGGTGAAAATATAATTACACTGACAGTAACTGATGAATGCGGCAAGGTAACAACTTGTCAAACGATTATAACTATCACATTAAATAGTGCCCCATCGGCAACATGCCCGGATGTGCGTGATCTGTTTGTCTGTGACCTTTCGCCAATTACTATTAACGGTTTCTTATATGAAGATATTGATGGTAATCTGGTTTCATCTGAAGTTGATAATGGATCTTTAACAGATAACGAAGTTACCTTCACTCCTATTGTGGGTGAGAATGTAATTACACTGACTGTTACCGATGAATGTGGTATAATCACAACATGCCAGACAATTGTTAATGTTACTCTTAACAGCGCGCCAACGGCAACCTGTCCTGAAGTGTCAGAAATATTTGTTTGCGATTTATCTCCGATTACAATTCCGGGATTTGGATTTGCAGATGTTGATAATAATATTCTGAGCACAAAAGTCGATAACGGTACTTTGTTCGGAGATGAAGTGACCTTCACGCCAGTTGAAGGCGAAAATGTTATCACATTTACTGTTACTGATGAGTGCGGCGAAACGACCTCCTGTCAGGCAATAATTAATATTATTCTTAATACTGCACCGGCAGTTATTTGCCCTCAAGATGAGAGCATTTTTGTATGCGATCTGACAGATATTAATATCCCCGGATTTTTCTGGAATGATATAGATGCCAATTTAATATCCGTTGAAGTTGATAATGGTACCCTTATTGGAAATAGTGTCACCTTTTCTCCTGTAGTTGGTGAAAACATAATTACATTTACTGTTACAGATGAATGCGGAGAAGCGACCAGCTGTCAGACAGTTGTAACGGTTGATCTTAATTCATCACCAACAGTTACAGTTCCAGCCGAAGAGACGATATTTGTTTGCGATTTATCAGATATAACACTGACAGGGTTTATTTGCGATGATATTGATGGAAATTTGGTCTCATGCGAAGTTGATAATGGAACTCTGACAGATAGTGATGTTACTTTTACGCCTGTGGTTGGAAAAAATGTTATTACACTGACCGCCACCGATGAATGCGGTGAAACCAACTCCAGACAGGTTATAATTAATATTAAAATGAATGACGCTCCAACGGCAGTCAGCCCTGAGGACCTGGATCTGTTCTTATGCGAATTGGCACCTTTGTCAATTCCAGGATTTATCTGTGATGATATTGATGGTAATTTGGTTTCATGCGAAGTTGATAATGGAATATTAAATGGTGATGAACTTACTTTAACACCTGTTGAAGGCGAGAATATTATCACTTTGACGGCCACCGATGAATGCGGTATAATCACCACCAGCACGACAATAATCAATGTAAGTCTGAACAATCCTCCAACAGCGGTATGTGCTTCAAATGATCAGTTGCAGGTTTGCGATCTATCGCCGATTACTCTGAGAGGATTTAATTGTGATGACATAGATGGTAACTTGACGAATTGTGAGGTTGATAATGGCGAACTTATTGAAGATGCCGTTACCTTCACTCCGGTTGTAGGTGAGAATATTATTACTTTGACCGCAACCGATGATTGTGGAGAAACTGCGACTTGTCAGACGATAATCAATGTCACTCTTAATAGTGCACCGACTGCAACTTGTCCGGGAGACGAAACATTATTTGTATGTGAATTAACTCCATTGACAATTCCGGGATTTAGCTGTGACGATGTAGATGGTAATCTGATTAGCTGTGAAGTTAACAATGGGACATTGGACGGTGACGTTGTCACCTTCACACCGGTTGTTGGTGAGAATATAATTACGTTGACTGCCACCGATGAGTGCGGCGAAATCAGTAAATGCCAGACGGTTATTACAGTTGTTCTAAATAATGCGCCAACCGTATCTTGTCCGGACAATGAAGAGATGTTTGTATGCGATCTCTCGCCAATTACTATGGGTGGTTTCTCATATGATGATATCGACGGCAATCTTGTATCATACGGGGTTGATAATGGTTCTCTAAATGGCAATGAAGTGACTTTCAATCCGGTTGCAGGTGAGAATATAATAACTTTGACTGCTACTGATGAATGCGGTGAAGTAAGTACTTGCCAGACGATAGTTAATATTACGGCCAACCAACCTCCAATGATTGTATGTCCACCGTCCTCTGAGTATTTTGTCTGTGATCTATCGCCAATAACGATTACCGGATTCAGTTATATTGATCTTGACGGCAATATGTCAAGTGTCGAGTCTGATAATGGAATATTGAATGGATCTGATGTTACATTTACACCTGTTGAAGGTGAAAATAATATTACTGTCACAATTACCGATGAATGCGGCAGGATTGCTTCTTGTCAAACAACAGTAAATGTTATTCTTAATAACGCTCCAACGGCGACTTGTCCCGGAAATCTGGAATTGTTTGTATGCGACCTTTCCCCGATAACGTTGACTGGATTTGGGTATGGCGATTCTAATGGAAACTTAACCGATGCTCAGGTTGATATTGGGACTTTGAACGGAAACGATGTTACCTTCACGCCGATCATTGGCGAAAATATAATTAATCTTACTGTAACTGATGAATGTGGTTTGACCGCCACTTGTCAGGTGATTGTTACTGTTAGCATTAATAATGCTCCAACAGCGGTAACACCTGAGGATAGACAAACCACAGCATGCGATTTATCGCCGATAATAATTGACGGTTTTAATTGTGATGATATTGACAATAATCTGATGTCTTGTGAAGTAAGTAATGGAACCCTTAACGGCACTGAGTTGACCTTTACACCGGTAGAGGGTCTTAATACAATAATACTGACGGCTACCGACGAATGTGGTTTAACGGCAACATCAGAATTTAATATCACAGTTGATGTTACCCCCGGATTTGAAATTACTTGTCCTCAAAGCAGTACAATATTCCTTTGTGAACCAGCCGAACTTCGTTATCCGATTTATGGTATCCCAGAGGGTGCCACGGTGACTGTGGTCCCGTCATCGGCTTGGTTCGATGCTGAAACCGGCAAAGTTGGATTC
>JAAERC010000940.1 GCA_024230695.1 Candidatus Zixiibacteriota bacterium | reverse complement strand
TCGGTCAATCCGCCAACCAAAAACAGCGCCCCGCCCAAAATCGAGACAATCAGATTTCCAACCAATGGCATTTTTTTTAATTTAAAATTATAAAGAAACAGTAAAAGTATGGCCGTTATTATAATAACGAGAACCGGGAAATTAATCATAAATCCCAGAATAATGGCAACGGCGTTGAATATAATCATTGTCAGAATGGCGATATATGGCGGCAGATCGCCTTTAGGAAGCGGTCGTTCGGGATGATTCAATTTATCAGCTTCAATATCGAGATAATCATTAAGACTGTTTCCTGCCCCGCAAACTAAAGCAGATGCGATTGAAGCCAAAATAACAATAGTATGATTATCCGTAAATGAGGTCAGATACCATCCTATCCAAACCCCAACTCCGGCCATCAGGCAATTATGAATCCTGACCAACAATATGAGGGATATTATTTTTTGCACCGCGAAACTTAAGCAGGCGTATCTGTTAAGTCAACTTTAAAAACTATTCGACAAAACAATATTGAGACGGGGTTGATCAAACGGTGAATTTTTCCCCCAGGCCAAAGTTATATCAAAGGAACGGTTTTCCGAATTTAGGTTAAATCCAAAACCATAGCCATAAATAAAATCATCATCCTTACTAAGATTTTCGGATTCATCAATATTGTAATATTCAAAATATGCGGCATCTGTAAACGGATAAAAATAATTATTTGATGAAAAATATAATCTGGGTTCTAATTCAAAACTTAATAAGCGACGAGCCGAAAATTGATCGTTCCGATACCCTCGTGGACCTGAGCGTCCGCCAAACAGAATCTTTTCAGATATTGGAAGTGGTTTTTCGGAACTTTTTATATCTACAAATTTTGTGTTTAGATATATGACTGTCGAAGCAAAAATAGTATAGGTCGCTTCAACCTTAAGTTTATTTCGAGTATCACTGATATTTGAATTAAAAGAAATCGAATCGGCTATCCCGACTTTATATCGACGAGCATAATAACCAATTTCCCAATTAAGTAAGAACTGAGGAGCTTGTCTAAATTGATTATCAATCCTTCCCATTTTGATACCAAATCCGGTACTGTAAACATCAAATGACTGAAATAATTCATCACTTGGTTCAAGATTTTTCCATCCAAAATTAATTCGTGCCGATAAATTTCTGCCTATTTCAAAATCATAAACTCCATTTAATGAAAACTCATAAAATTGATCCCTGTAATCTCTGTTTGACAAAACAAATTCAACCCGACCATACCCTAAAAGAAAAAATGGTTGACTATACAAAAGTTGATTGACCGATCTGCTTTTTTCTTTTTTATCTAATAACAGCCCAACAGTCCTGCCGCCGCCAAAATAGTTTTGCAGTTTAAAATCCAAAAAACCAACAAAGCTTCCATTATCATCTGGGATATACCCCCCGGCACCTTCAACATCGAGTAATTTGGTTTCAGACAGATCAAACCTCACCCGAGCTTTATTATATCCCGGCTCGGGGATTATTTCCGGAAACCGTTTTGAATTCGCAAATTCAAGATATTTTAATCTTTCCCAAGAATCCTGCATTTTTCCTAAATTTAGAGTCTCCCCTTTTGAAATATTTACATACCGTTTTAATAGTTCTGGGTCGGTCTTTTTGATTCCGGTAAATTCCACCGATGATATTTCAACTATTGGTCCGGTTTGAAGATACATAAAGATATTTACTTTGTTGTTATCGGCCGTATATTTCTGCGGTAATAGATTAACAAAATAATACCCTTGATCTTTATAAGATTCTAAGATCGAATCAATTAATATCTCATATTCTGATTCTATAAAATATTTATTACATATAATAGTGTCGCTATTATCTCCTTCAATAAACAGATTTCCAATATAAAATTGATCTCCAAATTCAATATTAATTTTATTAACACTATCAATATCATCTACCTTTACTGTACTATTGGGGAACCCGGCATTTATAAGTATTAGATTTATAGAATCAGCAATATCTCTGGAGGAAAATACATCAATTTCACTTATACTATTTAATTCACTTTCGACAAACCGGTGCCACTCCGGAGAGCCGTCGTAAAAATGAATCTCATTTTCAGCCATCAAAAGAAACGGCAGAATAAAAAATAAAAGAATTACTGACCTAAAAGCTCGCAATCAATTCCCCTCTTCCGGTAGTTCTTGGTTTTCGATCATCTGAAAACCGTCCGCCAAACGAAACCACAAATTTAATATCGCTGCCAACCCGATACTCTGACCGCAGTGACCAAACTCCGCCCTTTTTTCCAGATAGATTTTCGGTTAACCGGTAAGAATATTTATCTCCACCGTCAAGCTCCTGAAAATACCCCATAACAGAAATCACTGTTTCGCCCCGATTGGCAAACCTGAGAGCCGGAACGATTTTAACACTGAGCTGTTTTGATTTTGAGCCGCTTTTATCTCGAGCTGACCGAAAATATAATTCACTATTTACCTGACTACCCCCAAAATATCTTATTACATCAGCCTTGATTTTATATCCATCAATATTCCCGGCCGATAAATAATAACTGTCCCGCTGGTATTTGAAATATGAACCTTCCTGAGAAAAGTGCCACCTCCCGGCCTTTTCGCGGATTGTTGTTTTAAAAACCTGTTCATATTTCTCAAAATCGGCTCCGCCAACACGGCGGCTCTCATATTTATATGACCCTGACAGATTTATTATATAATATCCGGAATAACGAATCATTTTAATGTCACTTTTATAGTTAAGCCGTCGATACAAGTATGATTCTTTGCCATCAGACAAAAACGGTATAATCCACAATGCACCTCTTTTACCATTCGCCAAAAGTTCTTCGGTAATATTAGAGCCAAGCCGGATATATATATCTTTTGGATTATAGAACAAATCAAAAGAGCGTTCTCCTTTTTTGACAGTGGCCTGATTTGATAATATCTCTTCGACTTTGATGTGATCACCAAACTGATCAGGAATGTACTGACTATCTTCAAATATAAACTTTCCAAAACCGGGTTCGACTTCGATATAGTTTAACCCTCGTTCATAGCGGCTTTCATCAGAAAGAGAATAACTGCCGCCGATCGATAAATTACTAATAGATGGAGTATATGAATATTTTATTTGTGCCATTAGTTGGTTTTGATCAATCTGGTTTTGTCTTAATTTTTGCGCAGTTAAATAAATATTGGATTTTATTCCACTGATTTTGCCGTTATACGCCAGAATAATCCGATTTCGTTTGATTTGATTTTGCCAGTTATTAACAAGCGTATCCTCATCATATTTCTCATATCTTAGTTCGGCTGATTTATATTTTATGGCGATATTGTACTGCCTCTCAGTTGTACCCTGTTTGCCTGAGAAGTAGTGATTGCTTCGACGGCTTTGATTATACGCCGCTTTGATCTCAGTTGAATTACTTATCAAATATTTCCAGCTGGCATCATATGTATCACCTTTCCCCTTATATGAAACCCCTGAAGTATCTAAATCGGCTCTTAACCGCCGATAAGATACTGTTGGGAACAATGAGTTTTCGGAATTGGGATAAATCGAGATCTCGCCATACCCGGAATTAAATTTGTTTTTTAAATCCAGTATCGCGCCTGATATCAAAATCGAATATGGTGTTGGCAAAATAATTGATGAAGCTGTTGAAACTTCAATTTTGTCTTCCAAAATATCAAGACTATCGGGAATTAAATATTTTCGTTCGAGGTCCGGTATATTTTTGCGAGTATAAAACTTATAATGTTTACCGGTATAATCAGCATTTATAGATAAGCCGAATTGTTTTGAATTCAAGTTCGGAAGAGCACCATACCTGCCGGAGAAAATATATTTCCCATCAGTATTATTGTTATCATCAAGAGTAGAAAATAAGTTTCTATCATACAAAGATTGATGAATTTTAAGCGAAACCTGACTATTTTCGGCAGGTTTGAATAGTAATCCGGCATTGAAGTAATCTTCTTTGATTGGAATTGGAATAGATACTTGAGGTAAATATTCTCCAAATCCGAACCCGACATAATGATATATCCCTGCGCCAACGTATTGATATTCGCCCTTATTTTCGCCAACCGGGCTAAATCGCACGGAATAATCACCCTGACTATCGCCAACATATTCAAAATATTGATTATTACCTGTATCAAACCTTTCAACATAGTTGCCAGCCGAATCAGGTACAGCACCATCCGACCACGCCAACTCGCTATTCCCCCCGATACCTTCAAGTAATATTTTGCTTTCGGCGCTTAATTCTCCCGTTTTTAATCGATTTTTGTTATCACCCTCATGTAGATAACCAAACTCAAATAGAATAACTGAGTCGGACGATACCAATCCCGTTTGAAATCGGTAATATTCTTTTTGATAACTATCATTTAATGGTTCAAAATCTACTTCAACCCGAGATCTCGAGTCAACCGGCACTTTTGGAGAAAAGGTTATTGTTGCCAATGAATAATCAATTGAATAATCCTTCTCAGCCCCTTTTTCAAGTAACTGTCCATTAAACCACACTTTTTCCGAACCGGGGATAATCGGATGAATAGAACTTCCGACACATATACGATATGGACCCTGAACCAGATCACGTCCCGAAAATCGGATCGTTTCCTGCCGTCCACGCGGACGAGCAACGGTTGCCAGCATCGACATTTTTTTGCTTTTATATGCCACCTCAAGGCCGCTGACCTGTTTGACATCAGACTGTCCAAAATCAGATTGCTGTCTAATTTCAAGATCACCGATTTCTGATATAAAATGTTTTGATTCGATTTTTAAATTTATTTTATCAAGTTCACTGATAGTACTATTGATCGAACCATATGAAGAATAATATTCCCGATCCGATACAGATCCCGAAATCTGTAGGCCGGGTGAGAGTTCACCCTTGATTGATAATTCAAGCGATTGATCAAACCGCGAGGATCCAATAGTCTCTGATAAGATCGAAAACTTTTTGGCCCCGCTTATCTGCAACTTTGATGATATCGCGGAGTTTATTAAAGGTTCATTTGGTTTGAATCTATTTGTTGGAGTGATTGTTGTCCTGTCTGTATGTTCAGGTTGAACTCCATACATTTTTCTAAGCCAATTAGGGAGCGGTGTAAAAAATATTTTAAGCGAATCAATAAATTGGGGCTGATAATTTTGCAGAGTGACGATTCCACTAAAATAATCGATTCTGTAATCAACATCTCGATTTAGTTTTTTATTATTAAGGAATAAACTATCTGATAGCGATACAATCGGTCCATTATGAATTTTGAGACGAGAGATGACCTCTTCATTAACATATGTTTTTTGGGCACCAAAAACTGTGGTACACATCAACACAATTATAATTAAATAGAATTTTACCCGCAGATGAGGCATCAGGATCGCCTTTCTTTCCGCTTATGGGTACAGAATTTGAAATTCCAACAAACGATCATTCCCTGTATCAGAAACAATCAATCTGTTGTCAGATGTTACGGTCAGATCAGATGGATTTATGAGGGGAATATTTCCCGCGTAATACATTTGCTCGGGTTCAAATATCAGTTGCCCCTCTGAATCAAAACAAAATATTTTAGAATTTTCTGAATCAAGGACCCAGATATTCCCAAAATTATCCACCGAAACCCCGGTTGGCTCTTTCAAATTCCTATAACCAAATTCATGCAGAAAGATCCCAAAACTATCATATATTTTTATTAGACCATTTCCTTTATCGCAAACCAAGGTGCGTCCGCGCTGATCGGATGTCATTCCAGCCGGATTTAATAAAAAACCGCCCGTGGATTCTAAACCACCGATTGATCTGTCAAAAAAACCAACATTATCAAAAATCCATATTTTCGATCTATCCGAATCGGCGACCCATAGTTCACCATATTGATTGATTTTGATACCAGAGGGACGACCATATTTGAGCGGGTCTGACTGATCTTCCAAACTGATTTGTTTGGCATAATTAAGTCTGGTATCATAGACTGATATTCTTTGATTACCACCATCGGCAACATATAGATTTAAATTATTATCAATAGAAATATAACTTGGCGAATTCAAAAGTCCCTCATCACTACCCAATCCGCCAACATCGCGTAAGGCCTGAAGATCCCGATCAAACCAAACTATCCTATTATTTCCAGCATCAACGAGATATAAATTGCCAGGCATATCAGAAGTTAATCCAAACGGCTCGGATATTTTCTTACCAAGGATAATACCATCAATAGATTGTTTGAAAATAATCGCTTCTGGTGCAGGGCTGTTTTTTGATTCATAAATCAAATCGCTTTGAGGTTTACAGGCAAGCAGAAGTATTAGAATAGTAACAAGAAATATTAACGAATTTTTTAACGAATTAAAAATCACTTTAACTAAAACCGATGCCTGACAACAATACCATATTCGGGATTGTCCATAAAAGGATCGGCCTTTATATCAAATTCAATATTATTCCGACTAAAAAAATCATCTTCCTTAAATCGATTCGACTCTTTCTGTGCAAGACGAAAGG
>JAAERC010000939.1 GCA_024230695.1 Candidatus Zixiibacteriota bacterium | reverse complement strand
TTGAACATCCACTCCAAGCTTATTTAATTTCTCAACAACATTATCTTCATCATAATCAAATATATTAATATTGCCATCAGGTGTTTTGACAATAAATTTGCTTTCACCACTTTCATTAGTGAGAAACCGAACGGTAGTTTTTAAATCATCTTCGCCAATACCCCAAACTTGCTCGTCGCTATTATTGCCAGACATTGCCAATGAATCAATATAAATCACAGAGTGCGAATCGGTCGGATCAACAACTATGATCTCTTCACCGTCAGCATCTCCTTTACTGACCCAAATATTAAATTCTCCGGTTGATTCGGAACTTAGCTTTCCAACTACATCAGATACATATATTTTGGTTTTTCCGTCAACCTTGTCTAAAAACAATGTTGCATCCATCGTAACTTCAAGCGGACCATTAGTGCTATCGTCACTTTCACTAACAAGGCTAACATTTCCTCCAGATCTGTACCATAGAAGCGGCGTCGAATGTTCACCCTGAATTCTTTTAACCTCTTCGAATTGACAATTACCAAGTTCATCAAAAGCGGCAACAATTATTTTTGCGTCATCTTCTGATTTCAGATGAGTTATCTTCATATTACAGGTCGCTTCGCAATTACTTACATCAAATTTGGCATCATCCAGACCGAGTTTTATAAAAAGTGTTTGAACCTTATCAGAATCAAGCGCCAAATCCCTGTCCACCCCGGCGATGGCTACTTCGTATCCGATGGTCCGCTCAAATTTGAATGGAACCAATGTTACAAAAGCCAATAGCACAATAACCACACCAAGTGATAAACCTAAGCGCGGACGTTTCGTTACGGAATTTATTAATTTACTCATGATATTAGAATCCTTGTTTAATTGATTTTGTCGGGCGTCAACGGTTTCTTCCACCCGGGATTTCAGATTTGGAAATGATAATCCACCCTCAGTATCACCGGCACTGTTGGTTTCGAGATCTCGATTTAGAAGCATTGTTGATTCGGCCATTTCGGCGCACTTTGAGCAGGATTGAAGATGTTCTAAAAGTTCTTTGTCTCGATTCGAGTCAAATTGAGTTCTATCGAACCCATCTATTTTTTGCCTGGCTTCGTGACAATGCATACCATTTCTCCATCTCGAAAATTTCGTTTATCCACCAACATGGATATTTTATTTAGCTTGCGGCAGAGCCGCTCCCGCATTTTCATTTTAGCGCGGGATAACCTTACTTTAATACTTCCCACACTACTGCCGGTCAATTCCGACAACTCAGACAGCTTCCAGCCTTCAATCTCATATAAAGTCACTAATACTTTATCTTCTGGTTTGAGGACCCGAAAAGCCACTTCTAATCGCTCTTTAGCCCTATATTTTGTAACCGGATTTTCTCCGCCGATTGTCTCTTCAATTAGTGGTGTCAATGGTACCAGTCTTTTCCACCATTTATTGCGTTTCAGATTCTTAAACCGGTTCATAACAATCCGGTACAACCACGAACGAAAATATTTGTCCTCACGCAGGGAAGTGAAACTGGTTAACGCGCTAACCAGCGACTCCTGATAAAGATCATCACCTTCGTCCCGGTTACCCATCAGCTTCCGGCAAAACGACCTGATCTTAAGGTGCTCCGGCTCTAATAGATTCCAGAATTGGATCCTTGTTCTGTTC
>JAAERC010000938.1 GCA_024230695.1 Candidatus Zixiibacteriota bacterium | reverse complement strand
GAGGGAGAGTTTTATTTCCTTGATGAAGAAGTTCATACTTTAAAAGAAAAAAATCGGGCAAATTTGTATAAAGAGCATATCGGATTTGTTTTTCAGAGTTATCACCTCATCGATGAGCTGACTGTGTATGAAAATTTGGAGATGCCGCTTTTATATAAAAAAATGAAAGGCGCTCAGCGAAAAAGTATGGTTTGTGATATCCTTGACAGGTTTCAGATAGTTGGAAAAAAAGATCTGTTCCCTAATCAGCTTTCGGGTGGACAACAGCAATTGATAGGTGTTGCTCGGGCTGTTATTGCATCGCCAAAATTAATTTTGGCCGATGAACCGACCGGAAATCTTCATTCCGAACAAGGTAAAGAGATAATGGAACTGTTCAAAAAACTGAATGATGAAGGGACTACAATTATCCAAGTCACTCATTCGGAATCAAATGCCGCCTATGGCAATCGTATTATCAGGCTTCAAGATGGATGGATAACCACTTAGTCAGGAGTTAAGAGGGATATGTTCACAAATTATTTTAAGGTAGCATTCAGGAATATTCAAAAATTCAAGGGGTATTCATTTATAAATATCGCAGGATTAGCAGTTGGAATGGCCTGCTGTATTTTGATTATGCTCTGGGTCAATGATGAATTAAGTTATGATAGTTTTCATCAGAATAAAGATCACCTTTTTAGGGTCGCAAAACAGAATATGGACAGAGGCGACGAAAAAAGTGCTCTAACACCAATGCCCACCGGTCCAGCACTAAAAGAAGAATATACCGAAATTGTGGCATCTACCCGGTTTTCAATTAACGGGCCAAAGCTTATAAAATACGGCGATATAAAGTTTCAAGATGATATCGTGGCGATAGCTGATCCAGATTTTATAAACATGTTTTCTTTTCCTTTAATCAAAGGAGATGCTAACACGGCATTAGCGGATAAATTCTCTGTTATTATTTCGGAAAAAATGAAGAATAAATACTTTGG
Source organism: Candidatus Zixiibacteriota bacterium (assembly GCA_024230695.1). Next base: position 4,913 of record JAAERC010000938.1, on the reverse strand, counting down.
ACAAACAAACCCGATTGGAGAAATTTTAACTATAGATCGACGCGATTTTACTATTACCGGAATTATGAAAGATCTTCCACATAATACTCATATGCAGTTTGATTGTCTTGTCCCATTTTTATCGAACCGCCAATATTTATTGGATGCATTAAATAATTGGCGGGCATCAGCCTATTATACATATGTCTTATTACATGAATCTGCGATTGCTGAGGAAGTTCAGCAAAATATATCAGGTCTTATCAATCAAAAATATCCAGACGCAGAGTATGTAATAAAATTGCATTTACAACCAATAGAGGAAATTCATCTTTACCATGATGTGAATGACTATCTCAAAGGCAAAGGTGATATCAAGTATGTTTATCTCTTCTCGGCTCTTGTCTTTCTGGTGCTTCTGATTGCCTGTGTCAATTTTATGAATCTGGCCACCGCCCGTGCCGCGACAAGGCTCAAAGAAATTGGAGTTCGAAAAGTCATCGGCGCTGGGAAGAGTGATTTGATGAAACAGTTTTTCGGCGAGTCTTTGATTTTGTCATTTATTGCCTTTGTCTTTGCGATTACTTTGGCCGAATTGCTTTTGCCACTATTTAATGTCTGGTCCGGAAAAAATATTGGCTGGGGAGAAATTGGTGATCTATCACTGATAATAGGATCGGTGACATTAGTTATTATTACCGGAATATTGGCCGGCAGTTACCCTGCAATTTTTTTGGCTTCCTTCAAACCTGCGGAGGTGTTAAAAAGTAATCAGAAATCACATAAAACTAGTTCCTTCTTAAGGAAAGGACTGGTTGTATTTCAATTCGCGCTCTCTGTTTTCCTGATTATCACTGCCATCGTTATTTTTGAACAGCTTGATTTTATGCAAAACAAAGATTTGGGTTTTGATAAGGATCAGATGATCAATTTAGAGATGCGTGGCTCATTTTCTGAAAATTATGAAAGCATTAGGGGAACTTTGTTACACGACCCCTCTATTATAGACATTACCGGCGGAGTTACTCCAACTGAGTCTTTTAATCCTGCAATCGATGTAACATGGAGTGATAAGGTTGAAGGCGAAAACAATGACGATGAAATTGTCTGGCAGTTCGGACATGTGGCAAATAACTATGTTGAGGTTTATGGCTTAGAATTATCGGAAGGACATAGCTTCATTGATAAAAATCAAACTAACGATGCCGCAGGTTTTATTCTTAATGAAACAGCCGTAAATCTGATGGGTTTGGATTCGCCAGTTGGAAAGTATTTTTCATTCAAAAGTTATGAAGATGATGTTGTACCGACTCCGCACGAAGGATTAATAATCGGAGTAATAAAGGACTTTCATAATTCTTCCCTTTATGAATCGGTAGCCCCAATGATTCTGATTCATAACCCGCAGATGTTGTATTCACTTTCTGCCCGAATCGACGCTGGCTCCAATGAAAGAGCCATTAACCTGTTAAAGAACAAATGGCGGGAATATGCGCCGGAATTTCCTTTTGAGTATAGTTTTGTTGATGAGACACTGGATAATTTTTATGGGACTGAAAAGAGACTTGGTGCAATTTTTGCATGGTCAACCTGGCTGGCGATCTTTATATCATGTTTGGGTTTATTTGGATTGGCATCGTTTGCGGCCGAACGAAGAAAAAAAGAAATTGGTATCAGAAAGGTTCTTGGCGCATCGGTTTTATTGCTAATTCGAATGCTTGTTAAAGAGATTGTAGTATTGATCTTGGCCGCAATAATTATAGCATGGCCAATCGCATATTATATCGCGGATAACTGGCTTGATAATTTTGCATATAGAACTCAAATTGGGTGGGAAGTTTTTATCATTGCCGGCCTATCGGCTTTATTTATTGCCCTTCTTGCTGTTGGCGGACAGGCAATAAAATCAGCCCGCTCTAACCCTATTGAGTCGCTAAAATATGAATAGAAAGGATAATAATTTTGTTAAGAAATTATATTAAGATCGCTCTAAGAATATTTACTAAGCAAAAGCTTTATACCGCTATTAATATTTTTGGGTTGGCGACAGCTTTGGCAATTTGTTTAATGGTTATGGGACATATTAGTTACGAACTTAGTTTTGAAGATAGTCATCTGAATAAAGAAAGGATCTATCGTGTAAATGGGACATACCGCTCAGTAGATACATTGACATATTCATCGCGACTGATGTCTCCATTGGGAACAGCCCTTAAATCCGAGATCCCTGAAGTTGAACATGCCGCGGTTTTCAGAGTACTTGGAAATATTGATTTGAAAGTGGGTGCTGAAAGCTACATCTCTGATAAAGATAAATCGGTTAGACAGGGCTATTTACATGAAGGAAATGTATTGTGCGCCAATTCGGATTTTCTTAACGTTTTTACTTTGCCACTGGTACAAGGAGATCCGGACAAGGTTTTAGAAGAGCCCTATTCAGTTCTTATTACACAAAAAGCGGCCAGGAAATTTTTCCCTGATCAAAATCCTATGGGGCAGGTTGTTAGGTTGAATGAAAATCTGATATGTCAAGTAACCGGAGTATTAAAAGATATTCCTGAGAATACACAAATTTATTGTGAATTTATTGTATCGTACTCCAGTCTCGAAAGCATTGGAGAAGATACTCAGTCGTGGAATCAGGCGGGCAGAGGATCTGGCTATCGACTTGGAGACGATTTTATTTACTTGCTCTTAAGAAAAGATGTCCATAAATCAGAAGTTGAGACTAAGATTCCTGGTGCGGTCGGTAAATACTTTTCCGAAAAGCAGACACCCAAATACTCATTTGAGCTACAACCGCTTAAAGAAATATATTTCAGTACTTATAGTTCTGGTCGAATGGGCGACCTGGGACCTCACGGAGAATTATCATTCATTATTGAGATAAGTATCACAATTGGATTTATCCTGCTTCTGGCCATAGCCAATTTTATAAATCTTTCGACCGCCAGATCTGCCGAACGCATGAAAGAAGTCGGGATGCGCAAGGTCATGGGTGCCCACCGTTGGCACCTGATCAAACAGTTTTTGGGTGAGTCAATTCTTATTACTGCGATATCGGTTTTAGCGGGGTTAATTCTATACGAAATCTTTTTAAAGTGGATAGGAATGCGTGAACTATTGGGCAGAGAGGCACTCGTGAATTTTTATGACAGCCCGCTTATGATATTGATGATTTTTGTTCTTACGCTGGTTGTTGGCATTATGGCCGGATTTTATCCAGCCCTGTATCTTTCTCGATTCAAACCGCTTTCTATTCTTCAAAACAGAATAAACATGAAATCATCCAAGTCTATTTTAAGGCGGGGATTAGTTGTATTTCAATTCACAATTGTTGTGTTTTTTATATGCTGTTCAATCGTTATGTACCGTCAAGTCGATTTTGTCACTTCGATGAACATGGGTTTTGATAAGGATAATGTACTATTACTCAATTTCAGAGGAGAAAAAGCATCTGAATATTGCCATTTAATGAAGAATGAATTGAATGGCAAAAGTATTGCTTTGGCCGTAACGGCCCTTAATTCCCCACCGGGGAAACAATCATATTCGAATTATGCCTTCTTCCCCACTGATGAACGCAAAGATGATGAGATGATCACGGCTCGGACCTATTTTACTGATAATAACTTCTTTTCAACATTTGGACTTGAGATTGTACAGGGGCGAGAGTTTTCTCCTGATATTGAAAGTGAAATAAATCATTCCTTGATCATAAATGAATCTATGGCTTCATTTTTAGAATTAGACAATCCGATTGGTCACAAGTTTTACAGAAAGAACGGCTTTTATGAAGTCATCGGGGTAGTAAAGGATTTTTATGGGTCCGCACAAAGCTACAGTCAAAACAATCGCGCGGTGATAATACTCAATCCTGAGAAGTGGAAAACATTGGCGGTCAAAATTCCTATTGATGATGCCCAGACAACTGTCTCGAGCATCAAACAGATTTGGAAGACTGCTTTGCCCGATATATATTTTGATTATTCGTTTTTAATCGATGAAATAAAAGCCAGTTATGGTGATCTCAAAGGAATGACAACTATTTTCCTTGTTCTTGCCATGTTGGCTATTGCCATGGGTTGTCTGGGAATATTTGGATTAGTCTCTTTTACCGCAGAGCAGAAGACCAAAGAGATAGGTATCAGAAAAGTTATGGGTGCATCGGTTATCAGTATAATCAGATTGCTATCAAAAGAATTTGTTATTCTAATTGTAATATCAAATTTTATCGCCTGGCCTCTGGCATATATGCTGACCAATGATATACTTCAATATTTTGTCGCTCGAATCGATGTTGGTCTTGGAACGTTTCTTTTTACAGGTATAACCGCTTTGACTTTGGCACTTTCGACTGTTAGCTATCAAGCCTATAAGGCGGCTCGAGCAAATCCGGTTGATACATTGAGATATGAATAGATTTTAATTTGCGTTTATTTTTAGGAATAGGAAAAGGCTATGCTTAAAAACTATCTGACAATTATTATAAGAAATATTTTCCGGCAAAAAAGTTTCTCATTTATTAATGTAGCTGGACTTGCAGTTGGTATGGCCTGTTGTTTGTTAATAATGCTTTGGGTGCAGGACGAACTCAGCTACGACCAGTATCATAAAAAAGCCGATAATATCTGCCGCTTGACCTTTGAGTTTGTGCGTCCCGATAACTCATCACATTTTGCCCGAGTTCCTTACGGCTGGGTCAATCAGCTCCCGGAACTATATCCCGAAGTTATAGATATGGTCCGTTTTCACCATGAAATGAAAATGACGATTCGCCGAGGCAATTTGAAATACAATGAAAATAGATTTTTTAATGTCGACCCGAATGTTTTCTATCTATTTGATTATAAATTAAAACATGGTGAACCCAACGAAGTACTCAGTGAACCAAATTCAATTATTTTGACCGACAATATGGTTCATAAATATTT
>JAAERC010000937.1 GCA_024230695.1 Candidatus Zixiibacteriota bacterium | reverse complement strand
GCAAGTTTCTGTTTCTCTCTGGGGATATCATCATATGGATAGGCTCGTTGACGATAGTACCAATCGCTGGGGCGCTTGTTAAAACTGTCAAGTTGCTTGCCCCGGGGTAAAGTTCCATTATCTTTTAAGATTTTTGTTAATTCTTGAGATGTGAATGTTTCAAGGTCTGGTTTATTAGAGTGCTCAACCAGAATAATAGCGATTATCAACAAACACAACGCGCTGATTATATGTAAAAATTGTTTCATTTATTCCCGCAAGTATTTTGTAATGTTCATATTTTGAATTACGGACAATTCGGCTCCGGACCATCCTTGTATTTGTAATTAATCAGATAAACAATATCCAAAATATCAACCATGGTATCATTATTAACATCGGCTGACATTAATTTTTCGGGAGCCAAACCACTTTTATATTTATAATTTATTAAAAAGACAATATCCAAAATATCAACAAATCCGTCATTATTGGGATCGCCACAAAAAAATGGCAATTGAATAGAACCATTGACACCATCCGGTTGATAGTCGGCAATATCTGAATAAAACATTCTTTTATATGATCCAATATCATCCAAATCGAGAATAGCCTGAGAATCATCTATTTCAAG
>JAAERC010000936.1 GCA_024230695.1 Candidatus Zixiibacteriota bacterium | reverse complement strand
TATGGTATAGGAGCCCAGATACTTTGTGATTTGGGATTGAGTTCGATAAATTTGATTACCAATAACCCAAAGAAGATCATTGGGCTTGAGGGATATGGATTAACTATTGGCGATAGAGTCCCGATTGAGATCAAACCGGGCAAGCATAATGCCAGATATCTGAAGACCAAAAAAGATAAATTAGGACATATGTTAAATATTATATAGGAGTGATTATGAAGTATCAGGAAATAGTCGGCAAGCTTGATGCCTCCGGAATGAAAATCGGAATAGTTGTTAGTCGTTTTAATGAACTTCTGACCAGCAAGCTTCTTGAAGGCGCCCTTGATTGTCTTATCCGGCATAAAGCAAAAGAATCAAATGTCTGGGTGACCAGAGTTCCCGGAGCATTTGAGATACCATATCTGGCCGCGAAAATGGCTGATTCAAAAAAGTATGATTGCGTGTTATGTCTTGGGGTTGTCATAAAAGGTGAGACTCCGCATTTTGATTATATCGCCAGTGAATGCACCAAAGGTATTGCCAAAGCGGCTATGGATTCCGGTGTGCCGGTGATCTATGGTATCGTCACTGCTGATTCTCTGGAACATGCTATTGAGCGGGCC
>JAAERC010000935.1 GCA_024230695.1 Candidatus Zixiibacteriota bacterium | reverse complement strand
CTGTTTCGGATGATGGCCGTTGTGACCGGTCTGGATAAAACAGTATCACCGGGTCGTTATGATTTTTCCGGCAGGATCTCATTAAAATCTATCGCCGAGAAACTTCGCAAAAAAGAAATTGCCACCTTTATGGTTACTATCCCCGAAGGATTACCGATTTGGGAAACTGCCGCGGTGCTCGCCAAACAAACCGATTATGATTCAGCGACTTTTTATAATCGCATTACCGATTTGACCTACTCTAAAAACAATTTCGAACTTGAAGGGCTGGAGGGTTTTCTTTTCCCCGAGACATATCGTTTCTGGTATCAGATAGAGCTTGATGAGATAATCGAGATTATGGTCGATGAGTACAATCGGCAGACCAAAGATGTCGATTTTGACTCAGGTCCAAACAATTTATCTGAAAAAGATATTGTGGTGCTTGCCTCTATAATTGAAGCCGAGGCCCAGGATGGTTCTGAACTAAGAACTATATCATCGGTTTACAATAACCGGCTCACCAAAAGGATGCGCCTGCAGGCCGACCCGACTGTTATCTATGCAAAAGGCGGGATGACCCGGCCGTTGTGGACCCGCGATTTAGAATACGACTCGCCATACAATACCTATAGAAACTATGGGCTTCCGCCCGGACCGATAAATTCACCGGGGCTGGCTGCGATCAAGGCGGCATTGAACCCTGAAACAACTGATTTTTTATATTTTGTAGCCGATGGAACAGGTAGGCATATCTTTTCAAAAACACTTCGGGAGCATAATCGGGCACGAAACAGAATTAAAAAATCAAATGGAAAATAAATAGCGCATTAGATATTAGTCGACGGTATTCTCTGAATCAGATTTTTGCCGAAACCATCAAGGATTTCATCAAACAAACCATTTTCAAGGGAAATAAAAGCATCCTGATCAAGCGATGATAAACAAATCAAACCATAATTAATATTATTTTGAACAATTGGCAGGATAGCCATTGATAGTGCTGTTTTATCTTTGAGGATTTTTTGTTCAATGAAATTGCATTCGGTATTTTTTGGATAATGCTGAATATATAATTTACCCTTATTAAAAACCTTATAAAGTAATGAACCATTTTCCGGGAGAGTAAGCGCCAGACCTTTCCGTGCGCCTTTCTTACTTTTCATCGCAATCATTTTCAGTTTGTTTTCCTGTTGCGAATGAAGAATCATCGAAGATCGTGATATAGAGATAAATTTATTTAGTTTTTTTGAGAACAGAAAAAACAGCTTATATATATCACTTGGTTTGGATAGTGCGGATTTAATTGATTGCAAGGCACTTTCCGGAATGTCATTTTTGGTTTGTATTATTTGCGAATCCAATTCGTTTTCCTGTCTGTTACTCTTAGTTGAGACCTTAGTCACTATTTATCCTTTATACAAGTCAACCGATCGGCAGGCCTTCTTTTTTTGCAATATTATACTTTTTTATTTTGCGCCATAAGGTTGTACGTCCGATTCCAAGTTGAGATGCGGTTTTACTGAAATTCCAATTGTTGGAGCTTAAGGAATTTTCTATTCTTTGTTTGAGACTATCCTCAAGAGTTCCACTGGTCGTATTAGTAACTGCCAAACTGCCGGCACCTTCCTCAGAAACCTGTTTGGAAGTAATAAAAATGATGTCCCGGCTGTGAATACGATGATTTTGCGACAGAGCGATTGCTCTTTTGATCGTGTTTTCCAATTCGCGGACATTTCCGGGCCAGTGATGAATCAATAGTTTTTCTACAGCCTCGGATGTAATGGTTATTTGAGTTCCCTCGACTTTCAGGTTTTCGAGTCTGAGAAAATGTTCAGTTAAAACCGGGATATCGTCGGTTCGTTCTCTTAAGGGTGATATTTTTATTGGAAGAACATT
>JAAERC010000934.1 GCA_024230695.1 Candidatus Zixiibacteriota bacterium | reverse complement strand
TTGTTTTAACCAAATCACCACTTAAAGTGTAAATTCGGATAGTACATAAATCGGGAAGGTTATTAAAAAGAATGTTTCTATCATCGGGAGAATTCTGAGTCATATTCCAGGCAATATATGGATTAGGCACGACCTTGATATTATGCAGTTCCGCGCCTGCGGCGACGGCATTTACTCCATCGGCTTTAAATGTAAAGATGTCATCGACGCCATTAAGAGGAGCACCCTCGATTGTAAATATATCACCGGCTGTATATCCGGATCCTATCTCGCCTAATCCGAACAACCATGCATGGTTGTAGGGATATCCTTCAGGATGCGGGTTGCCATCATAGGGTATATCAACAATTACAATTAAATCTCCATCGGCGGGGTCCCAGTTAGTGTCGCCGCCATAATCAAGAACTTCGGCTACAACCTGATAATTCAGCGTTGTATTCCAAACTTCAAATGGAAGCGCCATTGGGGTCATATCGTCCCACCACCAATAACCTTCTGATCCGCCAGACGTAAATCTGATTTCATATGTTGAACGGAAATGTTTGTCTGATCCTAATATATCACTAGTTGCTTCTGCCATTGAACCATAAAATACTTCCATCTCCAGAGTAGTATCATTGGTAGTTGCATAACCTGTTTGTCCCATGGATGATGGTACTCTATCGCCATTACGAACAATGACACGGATACCATCTCCGGTTGTATAGAGACCGGGATCACCGATTTGTCTGGTTTGATTGGCCAAGGCGGTATCACCAGTCGTACTATTTATAAGATGCCAGTAAGTTGCCGCATCAGTTTCGGAAAATGTTATACTATAATCAGTTCCCAATACTTTTGTTGCATCAAACGTATTGGCATAAACTAATCCATCACTGGGAATACTACTATTTGTGGCAGTATGAATAACCGTTGATTGTGCCGAATAAGCTCCGGCCGGATCAGATCGAGGAATTGTGCTAACGACATTTTGATCTGAGTTTGGTCTGCCAAAACCATTTTGTAATGGTCCAATAGGTACTGTTGTATCACCAGCATCATATGCAACCAGGCAATACCAGTATTCCATACCATTGGTCAGGTTTGTATCAATATATGAGTGGTTAATCATATCACCCGGATTATTAACTTGAAAAGCGGCAATCGGCATATAGTCTTTATCCAAACAACCGCCGCCGGTTATATCTGCTTCAAAACCCCAGGTATATCCTTGGTTAGATGAACGATATAATTTATATCCACGGAAATCGGATAAGCCCTGTAACGGATCAATATCAACTTCGGAAGTATCGTTCCAGCTAAGATAGTTTTTTGTATCGCCAACACGAACACTTAAGACAGGTGCAGTTGGAGGTTGAGGGCCGATAAAATAGTTATCATAAAGTGTCTGAGCCATTGTTGCACTGCTATAAAATTCTTCTTCATCCTGTCCGGCGATTAAAGCATAAACTACTCGTACCGTTTTGCCGGCGGTAAGATCGATTCCACGTGTGCATTGTAAATAATATTGGTCGGTTGGCGGCAATGATGTATTGTACTCCGTCGAATTGATTAGTTCATATCTTTCTGCGTTGGTGGCATTAGCGACCGCTTCCCATTGCCCGGTTCTAAATGCGGTCATGCCAATATCATCAGGTGTCTCTAAATATTTGGTTCCCATAATACCAGTTTGTATTAATGGTCCCCAGCCCATATCGTAACCATCGGCATCATATGTCCAGGCCAGGTTTTCGGTGCTATCGGAAGCAACCAGATCACCGAGTCGACCATTTTCACCTTCGGCGTTCGGGCCGCCAACATCAATGTCACAATAAGCGGCAAAGCAAAAATTGGAGTAGTCGATGGTGGTATCATTGGTTATTTCCAAAACGACAAAAAGCAGATCTTCATTATAACAATAGTTCCACTGATATATTGTTTGAGTTAATGACAATCCCAAACTTCGAGAACCTTCGGCATCACGAAAACGATAGGTTGATTGTTGCAAAGCGGTA
>JAAERC010000933.1 GCA_024230695.1 Candidatus Zixiibacteriota bacterium | reverse complement strand
GAAAATTGAAAAAGAGCATTTCGATTTTATCCTTACAGATATAAGAATGCCTGATTGTGATGGTATCGAATTAGTTCAAAAAGCCCGTCAAATAAATCCCTCTTTAGGCGTAATTTTTATGACCGGTTATGCCAATCTGGGAACCGCCAAAGATGCCATAAAAGAAGGTGCATATGATTACATCATGAAGCCTTTTGAACTCAATGAGATGCGGCAGGCGGTAAAAAATGCGATAAAGAAAAAGCAAAAAGATTCTGAAAAAGCCATTTCGAGCGAACTAAATCGTCTTTCCGATCTTAATCAATTGATGTACACCGTAGGCGATAGAAATTCTCTCATCAGACTTTCACTTGGATTTGCTATGATGCAATCGAAGACCCCCAAAGGTTGTATTGTTTTCAGAACCGATAAGGAAAATGAGATTGGTATTATTTCTGCTGAAAAACAAAATGATAACGAATTCAATGAATCTATAATAAAATGTGATAAAGACTATTTTGAGCTGTCTTCGAATGAATTAGATGCCCCGTTTTTTACAGATTCTGTTAATGACCATCCGCTTTATAAGGAATTCCTGGATAATACAATTGAACAATTGGTTATTCCATCCTGGCATAATAGCGGGGAGCGGCTAATAAATATTGCTCTAAAAGGCAGTCGCAAATTGTATGGTTTTCTAATAATGGGATTTAATGAGGATGAAGATCAATTAAAAGGCAGTGCAGTTAAATTTCTATCAATTACAGCCAATCAAATTGCCATATCACTTGAGAATATTGCCTTATTAGAAGAAACTAGAACCGCATATGGACATCTCAAAGATCTTCAGGACCAAACTATTCAATTGGAAAAAATGGCAACCAAAGGCCAACTGTCGGCGGAGATCGGGCATGAATTAAATAATTTTCTTGGCGTCGTTACCGGAAATCTATCCTTGATGGAACATCATCTTGGAAAAGGGAATTATGAAGAGCTTGGAAAATATTTGAAAACGGCAATTGACAATTTTGGAAGTATAAAAAAATTCAGCGATGGCTTAATGGATTTCTCAACTTTAGCGGCTTCAATGGAGCCGTGTGATATTAATAATGTTGTTAATGATACTATTGAATATTTAGGTACTCAGAAACGATTTGATAATATAGTGATCGAATTTGTTCCTTCACAGCAATCGATATTCACCAAAGCCGATATGGGTCAGCTTCAGCAATTACTTTATAATCTAATTTATAATTCAGCCGATGCCCTAAATGAGCAGTCTTCTGTTGAGGAAAAGAAAATTGAGATATCATCCGCCATTGAAAGTGATGAAAAAGAGTATTCTATAACGGTCAGTGATAATGGACCGGGAATATCTGATGAGTATGTCAATATTGCATTTAAAGAACGTTTTACGACCAAAGAAACCGGTCATGGTTTGGGCTTGATGGTTTGCAGAAGGATTATTGAAAATCATAAGGGTAATTTGGATATAGACTCAAAAACAGGTGAGGGTACCATTATTAAGGTCACCATCCCGGTTGATCCGGTTACCAGTCAGGTCGAGGTTCTGGTTTAATCTAGTATCAATTAAAAATTTCAAAAAAAACGGGATTACCTAATTGTAATCCCGTTTTTTTTTATAAGAAATCTTCTATTGTTTTAAGACTCTGATACCCCATTTTTGAGGGTTATCAGGACGAGATGCATTAAAATCGGGAAATGAATGTGAACCGTCAGTTTCATAATATACATAATACTTACCGGCTTCAAGAGTAATGGAGGCTGTTGCCCTACGATTCTTTTTGGCGCCGCCCGCATGACGTGTTTTTCGATAAGTCATCTCCCAGATAATATCACCGGAATCAGCTTCTTCGATCCATCCGTAATCATCCATGTCGCCGCCACTACCTTCGCCGAGAGCAAGGATTTTGATCTTCTGATCTTTTTTCAAAATAAAAGATTGACGAACCTCTTCATGATCACCGATACCGGTTAAATTAACAAGAATATTACCGTCTTCAGGTAAATCATCAAATGTTGGAACCG
>JAAERC010000932.1 GCA_024230695.1 Candidatus Zixiibacteriota bacterium | reverse complement strand
ATTGTTAACAATCACGCTGGCATCGGCCTGAGATAATAAAGATAAATACTTCTCGGCCAATTCGCCTCGTTTCCCCCGCTTGCCAGAGGCAACATCAAATTCCAGATTACCATAACCGGTCACATTGTCTTTAATATGATCAAATAGAGATTTTGAAAGCGGGGCTCGTCCCAGGTTAGTATGAACCAATATTCCGGTTCCATTAATGACACGACTAATTTTTTTTATAGAAATTGATTTAATTTCCGAAATTATTTCTTTAGTAAGTTTATCATAAGTCAGTTCATCTGAATTCTTACCGAAATCGGCTTTAAGTTTTTTTATTGTCGCTCTTATTATTTCAACTAAAATCGGCCGGGCAAGAGATGCCGAAGCCTTAATAATCTTTTTATCTGATGTCAGTGTTTCAACCGCCGGAAAATCTCTTCTGGAATTTATTATAAATTTATTTTTCATAAGCCATAAATCAAATCGGTCACAACTCGCCCAACGGATCCAAGCGATGTCGGCGAGCATTTATCTGCATTATCCAAAGTAGTATGCCAATATATATAATCTAAATCAATTATTACCGCCGCCTGGAGGCCAATAGTCATAAAAGAAAGATGATCATCATGGATACCTTGTATGACTGAATCTACAAAAACTTTTTCTCCAAGTTTTTCTGCCGTACTCCAAACCAAGTCGGTTATCTCTGGTGAATATTTATTTGAAAACTCCTCCTTATAGATTTTCAAATCAATTTCACCGACCAAATCAATTACTAAAGCAAACTCATATTTACCCTTTATGTCTCTTTTAACAAAATCTTTGGCACCAAGAAAATATTCATCGAGATCACCCGGTCGGCCAAAATCCTCACCATCCATTAGAAGCAGATCTATCCCAACCGGAGGTTTCTGGGAAACAAAAAGATTAGCAAGTTCCATTAAAACCGCGACCCCCGAGGCACCATCATTGGCACCATCAATCCAGTCTTCCCTTTTTAGAGGATCAGCATCGTATTCTGCCCGCGGACGACTATCATAGTGAGCCGCCATTAAATACCGTTCCGTAATATTTTTATCGTCCGGATCAATCGATGCAATAATATTT
>JAAERC010000931.1 GCA_024230695.1 Candidatus Zixiibacteriota bacterium | reverse complement strand
GCAATAAAAGCGTCGCCGCCCCAATATCCATTATTGCCCTGATAGGTTTCCTGATACGCGCCAAAGGTGGTAGGGAAATCAGATGATTCTGTCGTTCCAGCAACATAAACATTGCCACTGGCATCTATTTGTATTTTTTGGCCCATATCATAATTGCTCCCACCCAGAAATGTACAAGCTACTATGGTGGAAAGATCTGGACTCATCCTCACTATAAATGCATCTTCATCGCCAGCATATGTACCGGTTGTGACCGGAAAATCGGATGATGTGGTTTTACCTGTTATATAGATATCACCATTATGCCCAACCATAATATCCTGGTGGTCCCAATCACTTCCACTCCCACCGACATAGGTCGCTGAAATGACCCTGGATACGGCAACCGATCTATTATCAACAATGGAAATTTGATTCGATTGAACCTCTGTCGCGTTCAGGGTATTAAACAATATTGGCAAACAAATTACTATAAATATCACCATCAATAAATGCGGGATAAATGCTACCATAAAATTTCTATATGATTTTAACATTGAGGTGCCGTCCCTCCTTTATATTTATAGTTTATTAAATGTACTATATCCAATATATCTATGTTTTCATCACTATTGTCATCAGCCGCATATTCCGGAACGGCCGGAGGGCCAGCCTTGTATTTGAAATTTATTAAATAGACGATATCTAAAATATCAACATCCTGATCTTCATTCACATTTCCGCAGATAGTCTCTGTTATAGTAAGAAATTGGTTTGGAGTGATATCTGTCAGAATATCGGTTATTTGTCCGCTCGGCCATTCTATTTTTATGGAATCTATAAGTAAGGCATCTCCCAACCCAAAATGAACATCAAGGCTGTTTTGGCCAGTCTCTGATGTTATTTGCCGAAGTTGCCAAATTGATTCGTCATTAATTGTGGCTTTAAGTTTTATTTTGGCACCAATGGCTGAATTATTCAGGCCATTTCCGATACAACGAATATTGATATATCCAAAGACATTGCCGTTGTTGATTAGAAATTCATTTAGTTCATTATTGTACCATCTACCTGCAAATATGTCAAGATCACCATCCTTATCAAAATCAGAGCTGATCAAACTTTGACAGGCACCATTTTTGGCTACAAAATCGCCGTTTGTTATTTCTGTGAAAGTTCCATCACCATTATTCTGATAGTATTCGTTTTGCTGGGCAATATTCCACCATCCATTCCCAACAATCAAATCAAGGTCACTATCATTATCATAGTCTGCCCAGCCGGCACAGATAGAATATCGATTGTGTGTTGTGAGGGGAGTATTATCAATATTGGTGAAAGTACCATCTCCATTATTTTGATACAGGAAATTTGCGCCATCACCGGGATTAGGAATATTAGCCACGAACAGATCAAAATCGCCATCGTTATCATAATCGCCCCAGCAGGCATCACGAGAGTTGGCACCATCGGCGGTTAGTATACTTCCGACAAGATCAGTAAAGGTACCATCTCCATTGTTTTGATAAAAGCGATTATCGACTCCCTCGCCATTGGTTTGGAATAAATCCGGGTCACCATCACTATCATAATCGGCCCACATATGGCCAAAGGCGGCGGCTTCTTCGGTATCCAATATGGTTCCGGTGACTAAATGAAAGATGCCACTATTATTCTGATATAGTCTATTTCTGCCGGTTGTTGCCGGATAAGGACTATGTTGACCGATATAAATATCTAAATCACCATCTAGATCATAATCTATCCAACTACTGGAGATAGATAATTCTACATCTTCTACAATATCACCTTCGGTAACCGATGTAAATGTCTCGTCACCATTGTTAATTTCGAAATGATTTACATAACCGGTTGGGTCATCATATTTAGTAAAAAAACCGTCATGGTATCCATCTCCTGTGAAATCCGCCCAGCAATTTCCGGAGCCATGACCGGGACTGGAGATAGTTCCACTGATTGCGGTACCAAAAGTACCATCCCGGTCATTCGGGTACATATAACCAATATTATTTTCAATTTCAAAAAAATCATCAAACCCATCGTTGTTGTAATCTACCCACGATTGACCGCCGCCGGTATTTGCGAAGTCTCCAATGGAAGAATGCGTGAACTGATTAACAATAATCGCCCAGACATCATCGGTGCCGGAACGGGTTGATGTAAAACATAATTTATCACCATCACGGGACCATTCGCAGTTGAAATCATAACTGAGATCGGTGGTAATCTGTTTAAGATCAGTTCCATCAGGATTTATTATAAACAAATCGGTATTACCATCTATGTTATTATCAAAGGCAATTACATTGTCAGTTGACCAACAGGGGGCCCCGCCAGATTCAGTGGTCACCTGAACCGGAGCACCTCCAATCACAGGTATTCTCCAAATGTTTCCATTATCTCCACGCTCCGATATATACGCTATTTCGGTTCCATCTGGGGAAAAGGTTGGCGCCCAATTATCATAGCTATCATTTGTTACCTGTCTCGGCACTCCACCGGTGGCAGGAATTATCCAGATG
Organism: Candidatus Zixiibacteriota bacterium; assembly: GCA_024230695.1. The sequence continues at coordinate 1,757 of JAAERC010000931.1, read as the reverse complement.
TCGGAACTTGCACCTCCTCGACGAGATACAAAGACAATCTGAGAACCATCCTGTGACCACTTGGGATAATAATCACTGGCCATATTAATGGTTAATTGCGTCAGTGGACTACCGTCAAAATGATAAATCCATAAATCAGCATTACCACTTCTTTCGGACCAAAAAATGATTTTTTCTCCATCGGGAGACCAACATGGTTGAAAATCATCGGCCGAATGTGTTGTGATTTGAGTTGCCGGCTCACCAGCTTCGGGGATAATCCATATGTTTCTTGTTCCACCCCGGAATGATTCGAAAGCAATCATTTTACCATCGGGGGACCAAGATGGATGTTCTGCCCACTGCGGATCATGAGTGACCTGGTATTCCTGGCTGTGAGCAGTATTTTGTATAATATAGAAACCAAGTAATATGATAAAAACTGGTTTGATAAATTTGAGAAATTCAATTTGTCTTAAAAAGTGAATAGATTTCCTACACATAAAACCTCCAAATAACTAGGGTATTAATTTTTTACGCAGGTCTTATGGCGGAAATAAACCTGATTCTTATTTCAATATAGAACCAAGGTAGGTTTTCTTACATCTATCCGAAATTTATTGAATTTTTATTTAGATTTCTCTTCTAAAGCCTGAAGCCTTCTGCGAGCATCATTGAGCGCTTTGATATCGGAATCACCATTTTCCCAAGTATCAATGAAATGCTGATATTCGCATCTGGCTCTTTGATACCAATTTGATTCTTCACAAGCTCGGCCATTATAGTAATATATTTTTGCTTTGGCAATATTCCCAGAGGATGAGTATGTATTAAAATCATTATAAATATTGTCAAAATATGAGATCGCCTGTTCATATTCACCAACCTCCAAATATGATTTTGCCAGCATATTAAGAGAACTGAAGCCTATTTTTTCCGCGGCCATATTATAATACTCTATAGCTTTCCAAAAATCCTTTTGCGCATAAAATATCCCGCCCAGGGCATGCCAATAGCTATGTAATCCAATTTTTGATTTTTCCAATAACTCCCTAAGTTCTTCGGCAATCTCATACGCTTTTGAAAATTCACCATTTAGACCCAATAGTTTAACCCTGTAACTTTCCATTCTTTTGATTTCACCGGGAACTCTAATTTTCCAGATCTTCTGAAATTTATCCAATTCCTTTAAAGCCAGATTATACTGTTCTTTTTCCGCGTAGATATTAGTTTTAATAATATGGGAATATTCTATTACAAACATATCATTTGCGTCGGCGTCATCTATATTGAAATTGTATATCAGACTATCTAAATACTTAATTGCCTTATTAAATTTGCCTTGATAGATAAATATGTTTGCAGTACCTAATTGATTCATCAGAATATGCTGTTGGAGAGTCGAACCTCTCAGTTGGTCCATAGCATCTTGTGCTTTTGTATATTCACCCTTTTTTAAATGGATATCGGCAATTGATGACCACGAAAAATAATAGTCAGGTCTGACCTCAACTGCTTTATTCATGTAGACTAGAGCCGAATCATATTTGTGGTTTCTAAGAAAAATATCGCCTTTTGTATCATATGGATTTGGTTCATGTGGGGCAATTTCAATATATTTATTAGCCATCTGAATTGCCTCATTAAAAGACCCAATCTCATTATATGTATATGCTAACTCATTCACAGCCGATTTATACCAGGGATCAATTTCAATAGCTTTGTTATAGTATGTAATACATTTTCCAATATTGCCACGATTTTTTTCGTACCTTCCT
>JAAERC010000930.1 GCA_024230695.1 Candidatus Zixiibacteriota bacterium | reverse complement strand
GCCGTTCGATAATCCCACATTCTTATCCGATGCAGAATATATTTGGCGATCCAGCCTTTGAGACCTTTTGTCAGACCGGCTTCCTGCAAATAATGATGAGTCAGATCCCAGGCGTATCGAATCGGGGAGTAACACATACATACATGCAATTGATTAGGTCCGGTAATAATTCCTTTGGCGACTGCATGATTGCTTGATATCACTAAGTCATATTCCGACATATCAAACTGTTCGATAGCGAGAGGCATCAACGGCAAAAAACTGCGGTATTTTGTCCTGGCCATAGGGATTTTTTGCAAAAACGATGTTTTAACCGGCTTATTCAAAATAAAATCTCTTTGACCCGGTGGAATAAAATCAAGAAGCGAATACAGGTCGGCGTCTGGATAAAGTTTTAAAATCTCCTCCAAAACCCGTTCGGCGCCCGAATATGTAATTAGCCAGTCATGTACTATTGCTATTTTCACTAAATTATCAGATCCCCAAAATATATATCATATTTATTCTGTAATAAATGATACAATTGGCCGAGGTCAAGGCCAAATTCAAGATTTTATGATTTAACTGTTATTAGCAACGGCTTTTTCAACATTAAACAAGAATATTTTGGCAGTCTTTTCCCAGTTAAAAAGTTTTACCCGCTCATATCCATTTGAAATAAGTTCCAATTGCAAATTACTGTTTTCTAAAACTGTAGATATTTTATTCGCTATATCGTCGGTTTTAAGTGGATCGCAGTAAATGGCCGCGTTTCCGCAGATCTCCGGGAGGGAAGCCGCTTTGGAAACTACACAGGGACACCCACAAGCCATCGCCTCCAGTGGCGGTAATCCGAAACCTTCATATAGCGATGGTAACACAAGCACCGCCGCATTTTCATACTGTATCTTTAGTTCATCATCATCGACCCATCCGGTAAATTTGATCCACTTGCTCCAGGATGATTCGGTGATATCTTTTCTTAACTCCGGCATACCGGTAATAAATTTTTTTTCCTCACCGACAATACGCAATGGGATATTTATTTTTTTCTGTTGATGAAGTAGTTTGAATGCATCGATAAGTCTCTTAAGATTTTTGTGAGGTTTTACATTACCTACATAAAGAATATGTTTTTTATCCTGACAACTTTGCTTTTCTGTATTGGTTTTATCTCTCCCAAATCCAAGATAAACAACCCGCACCTTTTCCAAACATGGTAGTCCATACTTACCCATTTCATTTAATGAGAATGCAGAATCGGTCATTACTATTTCGGACTTTTTTAAGGCAGAACGAAGTAGTAAGCGGGCGTATAGATATTGCGGGATCGTTCTCTGTTTATTTTCATCTGATAAATGAAATATATCATGAATAGTACAAATCATTTTACCGGAATAAAACATCGGAACATTATAATGAGGAGAAAAGAACAGATCGCATGGTGGGATTATTTTGGGTAATTTGATTTGTTCTTTTATACTATAAATTGGAACATCGCAATGAATCAGTTTGACATTTTGTTTACTGGCCCAGTCAGTTTGTTGTAATTTATTTTTATCGCCAAATATCACAAATTTAATATCCGGACGTTGGTCCACAATTATCGGAATTAGATTTCTTAAGTATGTACCTATCCCGGAGGCATAGTACATTCGCGCATCAATTACCAGTCGCATGATTTCGTTTTTCTTTTTTAAACAAATAAAAGTAACTTATAAATGGCAGTACCCAAAATACCCAATAAACAAAAAACAGCAGATTGTTAAAATTGCATATCACCAACGATGCAACCAAATATATCAAAAACACCTGTCTATAAAAAGCCAGGAGCAAGGGGTCGGTTGGACGGATAAACTTAAAAAGTTTCACGAACAATGCCACTACCGCCGTAAATAGTGGCACTCCCAATGAAACCAGAATTGTCAATATCGATGAATCAATAGTCGAAAGCGATGTTAATTTTAAATGTCTGAAAAAGTTAAATCCGATTCCGCGAATTAATGTCTCATAATCAGACAAAAGATCAAAGGCAAGTAGCATATCGTTATAACGATGCCGCGCCGAAAGATCGGTCGATATCCCAAAAAACCGATTAAAATAACGCTCGGCCTGCTCGGGCGATAGAATAATAATCCCAACAATAGCGGCTACAAATATCACGAGATTAAACAGTAATGATTTTTTTATTTTGAACTTTGTTATAAACATTTTCAGACTGATCAGATGATAAAGAACCAGTGCGATCGATAATCCCAAAAGCGATGACCGCGAGACAGTGAACATAATTGAAAAAACAAAAAACAGAAATGTGAAAAAGTATATTTTCTTTTCGGTCTTTTCAATTAAAAATAGCGACATCATAATTGGAAATATTAATATATTACCAAAAAAGTTGGGATCAAAAGTCGTTCCCAATAATCTATTTAGATTATAATCACCGTCATACATAATACCGTATCCCTGAAGTATATCCCAGATATGCACCGCTGTCGGGAAAACTAAATAAAGAACCCATGCCACTATTACATTGATAAAGAAAATTTTCAAAATAAAATTTAGCAGTTTGACCAAATCATTATGATATAATTTATAATATGTAAGACCAACCGCATAGGTCGAAAGAAAATATAACAAAATGCGGATGTTATGGCTTAATGGTAAAAAAGGTACTTCTTGAAGACGAATAGCGGCCATCAGAAAAGATAAAAGAAAACAGACATAGATACCAAGATATTCCAACGGAAATCGAAGGATATATTTGGGCGTAAAAAATAAAACAACGATCGAAACAAAATAGAAAAACATCTCAGTTGTATTTACCGAACCAATTGCGACCAGATCTTTGGATATAGGCAAAAATCGAAGAGCATTGCCGATAATCATAACTACAATAAAGACGGCCAGTAAAAATTTATATCGTTTCATTTTCTCTGTCTATTTTTCTGAGTTCAAGATAAATCTATCCGCAACTTTCCGACAATAATCTTCTTTATAATAGTTAAATTTATTGCTTATCTCAATTCTCTTTTCTAAAAACGGATCAGTACTTTGGTTTTTCAATAAAACTAAAGTCTTTTCAAGTTCCAAGATAACTTCGTTCCAATCAGAACATTTTGGTCCCGGTGTAACTTCATTATAGTCATAATAAAACGAACCATTAGTCCTAATATAATTTTCATAATCAAACGGTGTAAAAATAATTGGACGATTAAGAAGCAGAAAATCAAAATAAACCGATGAATAATCGGTAATAAGAATATCGGTATATCTAAGAAGTGGATATGGATCAACAAAATCATAAACAATAATGTCGTCAGAATTTTTGAATCGTTTAACTAGACTTTCTTTTTCCAGGAAATGCGGCTTGATGATCATACCGATTTTATTTTCTTTGAGAAAGTTATCAGCCGTTTCCAAATTGAAATTGTGATTATCCATTAAATCAAGGATGGATTTACTCATCGTAGCGCGGTGAGTCGGCAACCATGCAATAACCGTATCAAATTTATTTTTTAATTTTTCCAAATATTCAATTTCCGGGAAAATTGTTTTATCCATTTCATAATTTAGGTTCAAACAATCATTGCGTGGCTGGCCGATTACCTCAATCCGTTTATCTGTTATTCCAAATGCGGTTTTAAAAGTAACCACAGTCTCATCAGATGAGGCAATAACTTTATCAAACCATCGTGAGCTGTACATATATGGAAATATACAATAGATAATTCTGCGGATTAGAAATTTAATTTTAGTTATAGTAGAATCAGTTATCCAGTCGGCATCATATCCTATTTTTTTTAGAGGAGTCCCATGCCAAAGTTGAATAATCTCCGCCCCGCCCAATAACAGTGGATGAATATCTCTTACCGAATGATTTATAAAAGCCTTTTTAGCGGTAAGCACAGCCTTAATTCCATTATATGAATAAAGATATTCGGCGCAATAACCATTATTGATGAGCTGAGCTACCACATTTTTATTTCTGGAAATATATACCGATTTTATTGTCTTGATATTTTTTGACGCGTAAAGAAAGAGATACTTACTGTTATCAGAAAAATTTAATCCCAATGATGAACCATAAATATGAAGATATTTATTTTTTGGAATTAATTTGACCAGTAAATATATGGGTGAGAACAAAATCAGAGAGATAAATTCAATTAGTTTCCTTTGCCCGGATTGGCTCATATTTGTTCCAAATGATTTAATGTGAATCTTTATTTAACTGACCCATTATTTGTCAAGCAGATCACCCAGATCATTCACAATTAGTTTGGGATTCGATTCGCATTTTTCGGCATCAAGACGGGTTGACTCTCCGCTTAAAACCAATATAAAATCGATCCCGGCATTGTCGGCTAAGATCTTATCGGTGTATAATCTATCTCCAACAATAACAATTTCATGACTTTTATATTTACTAAGCACCGAAGACAATAACTCCTGATTCGGTTTGCCAAATATTATATCTGGTTTCCGGCTGGTAGCACTATCTAATAAGGCCAGAATCGATCCGGCATCCGGAATCGGTCCGTTTTCGGTCGGACAGACCTTATCACAATGAGTCGCCAAATATTTTATATTATCCTTTTGAAGAATCAATGCCGCATTTTTTAGCTTTACATAGGTCAATTCGGTGTCATATGCTACAATAACCGCCTGACAATTATCAATATCATCATTTATACATAAATCAAGCATTTCACTTTTTAAAAACTGAGTGTATTTCTGGGTAGCCAATAAGTAAATATTATTAATATTTTCTTTACGTAAATATTTAATCAATGGAATATGCGGCGCAATAATATGATTCCGATCGGTCTTTATACCAAAAGAATTTAGTCGGACAATATAATCTTCAGGAATCATTGATGTATTATTTGAAAAAAAGAAGAATTCCTTTTCGCCGCTAAATCTCTTTATAAACTTAACGGTACCTTTAATCGGTTTTTTACCGAGAAAAACGGTTCCATCAAGATCAGAGACAATAGATATTTTTTTGATTAAATCCATATTTTTAGAGCTTATAATAATAATCTATTAGTTAGCAAACATCTTCTGTGCTTTTTCCCAATCTTCAGGAAAATCAATTTCTATACATCGATATTGCGACACATCAAGCGGTTTAATTTTAATTCTTCTGTTTATTAAAATCTGTAGACCACGTTCGAAATAATCGTTTTTTTCGCACTCTTCAAGGGCTTCCTTAAAATCAGCCAGTGTTTCCCGGCGAATCAGATTAATCCCGAGGGCTTCCCCAGCGGGCATAGATACTTCCTTGGATATCTCAATGATTTGACCGGATCCATTGATTGAGTACTTTACTTCTTCTTCACCACACTTGGATTTATTGACAATTACCGTATTACTCTCTGATTTTATAATCTCACCTATAATATTTTCATCATAAACCAAATCACCATTACTCCAGATTACATCATCATCAATGTTTTGCAATCCCATAAGGAGAGACTTGGCTGTGTTAGTTTTGGCATAATTGGGATTATGAATATAATTAACATCTGCTATCTGCTTTTCAATCAATTCATTTTTATGCCCGACAACAATATTGATATTATTCAGTCCAAAAGATTTTTGTATCCGAACTTGCCGCCCAAGCAATGTTTCATTATCTGGCAACCGCAGTAAACCTTTTGGTTCTGAAATATTGAGTCTTGATCCAATTCCGGCGGCAAGGATAATTGATTTCATATAATATAGGACTCCATATAATCAAAAAAGTTATTAAGCTTGTTTCCACAGGCCATGTTTCTTAACACCATATATTCTCACCGAGAGAACAATTGTTTCGGTGATTATAGTAATAATCGCAACCGAATAGATACTCAATATTGGGATAGTTATCAATAGCATAATTATATGACATATTGCCCCGGCAATAACAGAGTAGTTGGCATATTTGGCATGTCCAAGTGCGGCTAAAAACGGATAACCGAGTAAAACCGAGATTATTACAATCAAAGCCAGCGGCGCAAATAATTTAAGAAGATCTGATGTTGGCTCAAAACCATCACCGAAAACAAGACTGGTAATCAATTCGCTGAACATAAAAACAAAAACTGTAATGACCAGCATTATCATAACCGCCCAGGTCATTATCTTTTTAAACAAAACAACATTTTTTTCTTTGGCGATATAGGGATATAAAGCGTTGTTCAACGGAAAAATCAATCCCTGCAAACCTTTATACAACTGCTCAGCGGATGCATAATACCCGACCGCGACCGGTCCGGCAAACAGTCCCAAAACGATTGTATTGGAGGCGGTATAAATCGAGACCGAAGCTCTTGATAGAAAAAACTGGGTGCTTTCCTTAAAATAGCTGTAAATAGTACCAAAAGACGGCCAGACAATTTTGACCCTAAATTTAACGAATATAATATAAAGCGATAGTATCCCAGCGGTGATATATCCGATTGAATAAAGAATTGGAAAATAGAGATAGTCGCTTTTATTTTGAATCAAAACAAAAATGAATATCGTAAAAATCAACCGCGCCGTGATATTAAGCAGTGTGATATATTTCATTTTTTCCATACCCTGAAAAAACCAGACAGGAAAATAAACCTGCCCGACAACAATTCCATAAGTCAGCAAAAACAGCTTCCAGTCGGTCCGAAATTGCGGTACAGAAAAAACCACGCCACACATAATACCAAAACCGATAACAAGAAAAATAGTTTTGACCGTCAAAACCGAGCAGACGATCTCAGAAATTTTGGAACTATTTTCTCTATTAACCGATATCGAACGGGTTGCCGAGAGATTAAAACCATAATCAGTCAGGATGACAAAATACTGGATAAACGAATAAGCAAACATCACCTGCCCGTAACCTTCGGCCCCGAATACTCTGACCAGATATGGTAGCGTAATAAGTGGAAGCAAATAATTGGCTCCCTGGAGAAACGAAAGCGAGAAAAAATTTTCGACCAGACGGCCATATTTTTCATTTCTAAATATCTTAAACAGTCTCAAACTCCAGTTTATTTAATAAGGTTTATTCCCTTACGTCTCAGATTAAAAAACATCGCCGAAACGACAAATAGTTCGGATACCATAACTGAAATCGCGGCACCCTCGGCTTGATATAATATAACCAGTGGGAAAATCAAAACAGTATTCAGCAAGCCGGCAGATATTACCACCCGGCTGAATGTTTTGTTGAACCCAAAGCCGAGCATCGCATGTACCCCCGATACATTACTGAGTGCGATAATAAATGGTAAAAGAGCCATTATTCTAATTAGAATCACCGCTTCTTTATAATCCGGTCCCAATCCGATTGAAACAATTATCTCAGCTGTTAAAAATAGTATCGCCGATAAAGCAAATGATCCAAGGCTCATCCATTTTAAGGTCCTGCGAAGGAAAATAATTGCTTCATCTTTTGACTCTGATACAATAGCGCTGATATGCGGGTAAATCGCCTGGGTGATCGGACCGATAAGACTGCGCACCGCTCTGACAATTTTTTCGGCGGCTCCAAAATATCCGACAATCGTATTACTTGAAAAAAGACCAAGAACAAAAATCGTGCTGGTCGTATAAAGACTTATAGCCGCAGTCGATATAAATAACGGCCACCCATCTTTGAGTGATCGTTTTATCAACATCCACGAAGGTATCACCGGGCGTAGCTTAAAAAGCTTTACAGCACTTATAGTTCCAACCAATCCAATTAGAACCGATGTCAGAGAAACAATCAAAACCGCCAGAACATAATCGGACTCAGCTTTAACAAAAACAAATATGACAATCAGTCCAATAGTTCTGACCACAATATTTATGATTGTTATATACCGCATCCGCTCCATCCCCTGAAACAGCCATTGTGGAAACAACACATTTCCTAAAACCAGCAAAAATGCGGAATAATAAAGTAACCAATCGGGTCGAAATTTTGGGAATGTAAAAACAATAACCGTCAGCAATCCAAAACTTATTAATGTCAATCCAAGTTTTATCAACATTACAGTGCCATATATTTCCGAACGCTTCTTGATATTATTTCTTTCGATTGAAATTTGACGGGTCGCCGTATAGTTAAAACCGTAGTCGGTGAGAATCACAAAGTATTGTATAAATATTTGCGCAAATACATATAACCCAAAATTCTCCGGTCCCAAAATCCGAACCAGATATGGCAGAGTTATCAGTGGAAATATATAATTGGCCGCTTGAAGGACAAAAAGCGAAGATATATTACCGATTAATATCTTGCTTCTAAAGACCAGATTTGGCTTGCCTGAGCCGGAACTTGATATATTTGATTTATTATTTTTTTGTTTCATCCGCTGGCTTCATTTGAAAAATGAGAAACCAAAAAGGAAATTTTATATTAGTTTTGACCAAGTTCGATTTCCAGAGCTTTGATCAATGAATCAAGTCTGAACATATCTGGCATATCTAAATAGTACAATTTATAAATAGCAAGAGCTTCTTCTTTTTTCTTTTTGCTTTCCTGTTCATTTAGCGTATGAGCCAAATTTATCCAGAGCGAAATATTTTTAGTATCAAATTCAATTGCTTTACGATAATACTGTTCGGCCTGATCAAACTTTTTCAAAGTTATATAGTTAACCGCTATCTGTGAATATGCCACCGGATTTGATCCTAGAATAGCAATCGCCTCTTTTAAAACCCTGATAGCGTCATCAGTCTTATTTTGCTGGGCAAAACATTCTGATAAATTCCAGCGATATCGTCCTTCTCGCGGATCTTTATCAATTAGAAGCAGATAATATTTTCTCGCCAACTTGTAATTACCAATAAAGAAATTAAGGTCGGCCAGAGGAATCCAAAACATCTCTTCATTGTC
>JAAERC010000929.1 GCA_024230695.1 Candidatus Zixiibacteriota bacterium | reverse complement strand
TTCGGCTGGTCTTATTCATGATCTAGAGCTGGCCTTTGTTGGTCAAACATCTGAAGATGTTTCGGCCGGGTTAAAAGATGGTACTTTTGGAATGGCTGAGCAAACTGGTTTGATGTTTGCAGATGTTGTTAAATTGGCCGATACCGAATCAATTGGACTGGGTGAGGCGGCCGGAAAATATATAAATAGTAACAAAGCAAAATATAGAAAATATTCTCTTTTTGCCAATGCCGATAAATTTGGACTACCAATAACTATCCATGTTGCTATTGGAACCGATATTGTTGCTCAGCAGAAAAGTTTTAATGCTGGATTGACTGCTGAAGGATCATATCGCGATTTCAAAGTCCTATCGAATATCTTGGTTCAAGCTGATCGTGGCGGTTGTGTGGCGAATATTGGTTCGGCGGTTTTATTACCAGAGGTGTTTTTAAAGGCGCTGACCGTTGCCCGTAATATTGTTAAGAGCAAATGCAAAATAACAACGGCCAACTTTGATATGATAAACCATTACCGCCCGCTTACCAATGTTGTCAAACGGCCCACCGAAAATGGCGGGCGTGGATTTAATTTTACCGGACATCACGAAATAATGATACCCCTATTAGCAT
>JAAERC010000928.1 GCA_024230695.1 Candidatus Zixiibacteriota bacterium | reverse complement strand
TCTAATCTGTGTCGGACTTATAAAAGACTGCAATAAAGAATTTATCGTAAATAATCTACTTGATATTGGAGCTGATGTTATAAACTCAGCAATATTAAAACATGATAATAATAATTTATAAAGGAGAAGGTGATGAAACCTCTTAATCAATTCAAAACATCATTGCTAATACTAGCAATTATATGTGGTCTGATAATTATAAATAATTCATTAACATATGCACAAGGTGGGCCATCAATTTCGGTCAACTGGGATTTTTTCCCATACCAGAATTTTGATGTCCCTCAAACCGGCTTTGACGATGCCGAGATAAAGATTAATCGCGCCGATGCCCAATTTACCTATCCGCTGGTTTTCTCCGAGGGTAAAACGGTTCTGGTTAGTCAATTATCATACCAGCATTTTGAGGCACAGTACAAAAATTGGCCAATTGGTGAGGATGAACCCGAGATAGGTGTTCTATATGCGGCGCAGTACACATTGATGCTTCAACAAGAATTATCGAAGAAATGGTCGATGTGGTCGATCTTAACACCGGGAATGGCCTCCGATTTGCATGGCGAGATTTCGAAGGATGATTTCAATTTGCAGGCTGTTCTGGTTTTCATCAGAAGGGTCAGCCCCAAATTTTCATACGGCATGGGGGCCGCGTATACAACATCTTTCGGAATGGATATGCCGATGCCGGTTCTCGCTCTTGATTGGAACAACGGTTCCAACCTTATGCTTAGCGCCATAGTGCCAACCAATATTGATTTTTGGTATCAAGCCGCTACTCGTATTCGTGTTGGATTGAATCTTACTGTTGAAGGTAACGAGTATCATGGTGACCCTGAAATCTATTCGGTCGATGATCCTCGGTTGAGATACTCTGTCGTGAAATTTGGATCAACATTAAAATATTATATGTCTAAAAAAATGAGTTTTAATGTTCAGGGCGGTTTTATTGGATTACATAAATTTGAATTTTATGACAAAGACGATAAAATTGCGTCATTCGATATGAAACCAAGTTATTATCTTCGAGCCGGAATTG
>JAAERC010000927.1 GCA_024230695.1 Candidatus Zixiibacteriota bacterium | reverse complement strand
CAAGATACCTGGAAAGCATACCAGTATCCAAAACTTTGGCAACAGCCTCTTTTTCTTCTTCACCGATTACTTTATAAGCCGGGAATAGTTTTTCGCGGACTTTGGGTCCGCCATTGATTGCTAATTTTGACATATATAAAAATCTCCCAAGCTATTTAAAAGTAACTGTTTTTATATTTGAAATAAACTTCTCTTTAATAATTAGCATCTTTTCACTGAGCTCTAAATGTTTATAAAAAACCTTCCGGCCGTCGATACTATCTTCCTCAAGATAAGATCGCGCCGCTTCTATTATATGATAAGATCGTTTATAAAAACTATCTTCAATGATTTCATCCGGGTAAAGTTCAGTATATCCTGCATATATTTTTGATTCAGCTGGTCTAAAAATTTCCAGCCGATGTCCGCCCTCGGTGATACGTACCCGTCCTTTTTCAAAATAAATATCTAATTCAAAAATAGAATACTTCTTCTGCTCAAAATTGACCATGGTTCCGATACAGTCAGTTGTTTCAACCGAATAGATCCCGTAAATATCATCATCCGCTATTTTATTCGTGATGGCACTAATGCTTTTTAAATCACCAATAAGAAATTCAATCAGCTCCAGCATATGACAACCATTATGATAAAGACCTTTGCAGAATGTACCATTAAAGCTTTGCGGCTGTCCTAATTCATTATTAATTACTCTTTTGGATAATTCTTGAAATCCCGGATCATAACGGCGCGAAAAATTAATCAATAATTTCTTATCAGGGAGTTTATTTAGATTATTTTTTAGTTGAATCAACTCATCGAGTGAAGCCACCAATGGTTTTTCACAGATAATAAGCCTAATAGTATCCTTGGTGAGCAATTTACTAATTATGTTGGCGTGGGTTGTAGTCGATGTACAGACCGATACTATCTCAAAAGATTCCTTGTTGATCAATTCGTTATAATCAGAATAAAGTCTGAGTTTATTGCCCCATTTAGTTTTGAACCGTGCTAGATTGTCTGGATTAATATCACACCCGGCTATTAACTCAAAGCTGTCATGACTGCTATAAGCGTATGCATGGCTTATAATATTTTTCTCACCGGGCGCATCTGCAAGTCCACCGATCCCACCGCATCCAATTATTACTGCTTGATACAAAGACATGTCCTTGTCTTAACTTTTCAAATTATTCCATTTAATAATTGCCAAGACGCTCAAACGAACTCTTTTCTACATCATTTAACATTTTATCGAGCGGATACTTCTCATAAAAAGATAATCCGTCATCTGCCTTAAAGCAGGGAATAGTTTCAATTTTCGGAACCGTATCTAATTCATGCAGACAGCATTCGTCTGGCAATGGCAAACTACATGATAAATCAATCGGGATATATGATATGACCGGTTTTTTTAACAAAAACGCGATTAGCAAAGCCATACTTTGGATCCCGATCACCGCTTTGGCCGATGTTATCGACTCATTAAGCGGATTATCACCCGGTCTTTCGATAGTTATTTGTCGATTTGGATAATTTTTTATTAATGAGTCAAATTTATTATTATCCTCAGCCGGATGAAGCCGAATATTTATATTTTCAAATTGTAATTTGTCAGATAAACTATGAAAATTATCCAAAATTTCAGTCAAAATCTGTGTCTGGGTGTATCCCACAAAGTTTGCATCGCCATATTTTGTTAAGCAATGTTCCTCAATCGCCTCAGAAATAAAAAGAAGGCTCTTGCTGTTTTGGTTCTTTGATTCAAGCAAGTTCAGCTCTGATAACAAATCGGCCATATAATAATTTTTAATTTGAACTAATTCCCCCAGATTCAATTTCTCCGCCAATACATACGCGCGATTGTCTGATAGTGCAAAAATATCCGGTTTGTTGTCTGTCCAATCAGATTCTGGGTAACCAAATCGCTCACGGTAATTGATCCAGTGGTCAAGAAATGCAACCGAAGTGATTTCGTGATGCTTCGCTTTTCTTATAAAAGGTAACTCAAATCCATTTGAACCTGTTCCGCAGAAAAGATAATCTGGTTTTGCTTTATTCCATAAGTGACAAATATCTTCCGGCTCAAAATTATCGCAGACCAATTTTGATAAACCTTTTCGCTCAAAAATAGCTCTGGCCGGAGAATTATTCGGTGTTATTAGCCGCCAATTGTACTTATCCGACTCATGTTTTACAATCGATGCCAATAGTTCTGCGCCTCCGGCGTCAAAAGCAACAACATCAATATTTAACTTTTTATTCTTCAATTATACTCCAGGATACGGCTGTTCCTCTGCGAATATCACAAGTAACCTTTTTTCCCAACAATTTATCATACTCTTTTGGCGCAAGTCCAAGTCCGGGTCTGATCGCCCTCATGTTTTTATCTGTTATCCTGTCGCCTGCTCGCATATCCTCTGTGATATAAAGAGAGCGGCGAAACTGACGCGATTTCTTTTCCTTCTCAGTAAGTTCATAATTGACTTTACCGAGTGCTTGCCAGGCAAATTTGCTGTCCTGTACAAGTCTTCCAAGTTCATCAGGTTCCAATGAAAAGGCTGAGTCAACTCCGCCTTCTGCTCGCGATAATGTAAAATGTTTTTCAATCACCGTTGCGCCAAGTGCGACACTTGCCAATGATACCCCAATACCAAGCGTATGATCCGACAGTCCGACCTGAACATCAAAATGTTTTTGAAGATGCGAGATTGTTTTTAGATTGATATCTTTTGGGTCAGCTGGATAGGCGCTGGTACATTTTAGTAGAATGATCTGCTCACATCCATTTGCTCTTATAGTTTTGACAGATTCGTCAAGCTCGGATAATGAGGCCATCCCGGTTGACATTATTATCGGTTTACCGGTTTGGGCTATTTTTTTTATTAATGGTATATCAATATTTTCAAACGAAGCGATCTTATAGACAGGAACATTTAGATCCTCAAGAAAATCAACCGCTGTCGCGTCAAATGGTGTACTAAATGCAATTATACCCAGCTCTTTGGCTCGATCAAATATATTTTTGTGCCACTCCCATGGCGTATGAGCCTCTTGATACAATTCATATAATGACTTGCCATTCCAAAGACTTTTGGGGTCACTGATGGTAAACTCATTTTTATTGATATCCAATGTCATCGTGTCAGCGGAGTAAGTTTGAAGCTTTATCGCATGCGCTCCGGCTTTTGCCGCAGCCTCGACGATCTGCAATGATCTCTCCAAAGATTGATTATGATTACCGGACATCTCGGCAATTATAAATGGGGGAAAACCCGGACCAATATTTTTCGATTCTATTTGAATATCCATAATTATTTTCTTTTTGGAACTGCTACCCAATTAATATCTGAAATCGCCCTTTGTATATTCCACTTTATCTTTGATGTTATTTTCCCAATCTTTTTTAGTGATTCCCATTTCAACGATATCAAGGAATTCTCCATTTTTAAATATATGTTGACGCCGGATTCCTTCAACGATGGAGCCGTTTTTTTCATGCATTTTAATAACTTTTTCATTCGTCGCAAAAACTTCGCCGCATACTTTATTGAATTTTAATTCAGAAAAAATATAATCAAGAATATTTAGTTCAACACTTTTGCCGATCCCTTTACCTCTGACATTCACTGATCCAAGATAAAATCCCCAGCTGCAACGGCTATTATGTTTATCAATTTCTATTAAATTAACAACACCAATATCCTCGCCATCAACAGTGACGATCCAATATTTCATCGTCGAATCATTGGATATCCTTTTGTACCATTTCTTTTGATCATCAATTGAGGGAACAAAATCGGTGTACATATAACTGGATACTTCGGGCATCGTCCTCCACTGGAGAATCATTTCTAAATCATTTTCCTCTATTTTCCTGAATACCAATTCCATTTTAACCTCTCGGCATTTTGCTTAAATCTTTTGCTTGGATTTGCTCTTATATTTTAAAATGTTTTCAACCACTCTGGTCGATCCCAAACCATCAACAAATGCTGTTCCAGTTTTACTCATTTTTGCTAAATCTTCTGGTTGTTCTAATAGGCGGTTCAATGCTTCTTCTATATGAAAAGTAGTAACTTCCGTATGATATCCCAGATACAAAGCAAATCCCGCCTTATGAGAAAGCTCTGCCACGGTCACTTGATTTTCAGCCATTGCTATTGTTAAACAGGGTAGACCCAAACAGCACCTTTCCCATGTTGTCGTTCCGCCACCTCCAATGGCTAAATCAGAATGCGCCATTAATTCTGACATATAATCAATCTGGTAATGCAGTTTGACATTAGCCAGATTGCTACATAGATTTTTAACTTCATCCATATGGGGATTCGTATTGCCAAGAACAATATCAAAATGAATTGTACTTATTTTTGACGAAATAATTACGTCTATTACTTTTTTAGTTTGGTTGGATAAATCACAACCCCCAAAAAAGACCATTACACGCTCAATTTTACCGCTTCGTGGTTTTAAACTATTTCTGGCCGTATTAAACTCAGGCCGAAGAAGGGAAAAAGACGGACCAAGCATCTTCTGACATAAATCAGGCACCAGCTTATCATAACGATTTTTCAGATCAGTATAATAATTTTGATCAAGCAGGAAATCGCAATTATGCTTACGGTCGGCGAGATCATCGATAATCATTATGTTTTCACACATTTGCGACAATTTATTTTCCCATTTCATATCAATCGCATAATGATCAACGACTAATAAATCAAGCGGTATATCTAATGATTTTATAATCTCTTTTGTCTGTTGGGCATCAATTGTCCAATCAACCGCCAGCCATCTGCGATGATTATCCATCTCTTCAGTAATTAAATGCTTATAATCGGCCTCTTGTAGTTTGTGGACTTCATACCCGGCTGTCAAAATTTGATCAATAATATTCCCCGGCAACATTCGACAAATAAATTGTACATTAAATCCCTTATCCCGAAACTGCTCTGCCAGTGTCAGACAACGAACGACATGTCCGGTGCCGATGACTGTTGATGAGTCAACTCTGAAGCAAATATTCATTATTTATTTACCATATTATAAACAGCCTGTGCCATCTCAATATCTTCCTGGTTATCAATATCTACGGCAAATTTCCAGTTCATTGGATGAAAAATATACCCGGTCCCATAAAATGTCCCTTCCTGATGTAAACCATTACAATCGGCGATCCAAATTGCTCCGGTTGGACAATACAATTCATCAAGGTCCTGAGAGCGTTTGCCATGTATTTCGGGGAATAAAAAGGTTGGCAGATTTTCCTTATCAAGTTTTACCGCCCACCAGGGATTCATCCAGCCAAACTTAAAACAGCTGATTTGAAATTTAGCTTTTCTATTTACAAAATTATTATAAGCGTCAATGATCTGTTCACTTTTTCTAATAGGACAGTTGGCCATCAACTGAACTACTGTATCATATTTTTCGTTGTAATGATTTTCCGCCTGCTCAACTGCCTTAATAACCGCCTGCGATACCGGCGAATGGTCGTCATTATACTCATCTCTTAAAAATGGCACTTCAACACCAAAATCTTCGGCAACCTTTGCGATCTTCTTATCATCGGTACTAACAATTACTCTTTTAAATATGCCCGATTCAAGCGCCGCCTTGATCGTCCAGCTTATCATCGGTTGACCCATAAAATCAATTATATTTTTATGCGGAATCCTTTTTGATCCGCCACGAGCCGGAATAACGGCCACAACATTTTTATCTACCATGTCGTCCACCCACCATCAATAACCAAATTATGACCAGTCATGCCCGAGGAGCCTTCAGAGAGAAGGAAATTGATTGCTCCATATACTTCATTACGTTTGAGCATCCGTCCAGCCGGACAATATTTACCATATCGTTTTTTAAAAGATTCGTCAGCCCGTCCTTCAACACCACCGTATGAAATACAGTTCACCCTAATATTATTATCAGCCAGCCTGACAGCTAACTCTTTTGAAAGTTGTATCAATGCCGCTTTGGCAACTCCATAGTTTACCGGAGATTCTTTTTTAAAATCCTTATATAATGCCGGCGTAGGGGCAACCATGCCATACATTGATGATATATTTATAATATTTTTGAGTTTTGAATTATTGATATTTGTTAGAGCCATTGATAACTCATATGCCACCACCACATCAAGCAAAAATTCACCTGACCAATTAGTACGATCAACTTCATTATTTTCATTCAGCTTTAAGTAATTTGTGTTCCGGGCATTGTTTATAAGCGACTCAATTTGTAAATTATTATTATCAAGATAGCTTAATATCTGTTGTGAAGAATCCTGTTCCTCAAGGTCGACTTTGATAAAATGTAAAAGACCGTCCTGATCATAATTTTTGAATTTATCTTGGAATAATTTAATATTACTCTCGCTATGACTTGTTGTCACCACCTGAAAACCGTCGGCCAAAAGATCGGAGACAAGTTGTGAACCGATATTTCCTGTTCCCCCGGTAATTAAAACAGATTTAGACTGGGACACATTGCTCCCCTTTCTCGATGACCTCAATCACTTTTAGCACTGATTCCTGAGGCAGACTTTCATTTGTACGAATCGTTTTAATAAATGCCTGTAGACAGTTTTTAAAAGCCGCAAATGTATCATTAAACAATATAATTTTTGAGCCATTTGTGCCATCGATCTTGATTTCAAGATTACTCTGATTAGAACCGGTCGTGATAAAATTTGTCACCAACCCCGATTCCCAGTTGATATTTACATTTCTAATATCAATGTCTTGAGTAGCCTCAACATTTTTGATACACCCCTGGTCACCAATAATATTAAGGACAGGATCAATAATATGTACCCCGTATTTTTGCCAGTCTTTCATAATCGTCGCGGTTATACTTTTTAATTTGCCCAAACTGCCAATATCTATTTTCTTTGGATTAAACTCATCGGCAAACCGAAGTGCCGAACAGGTGAAGATCTGACTATCATACTTTTGATATGAATATATATTTTCCGCCTCAGCCACCGATAGTGCCAGCGGTTTATCTATATAAATCGGAAGATCGGCCTCCAAAAACGGCCGACTCATTTCTTTATGATTCTCAGGGTCATCCCGAGCCAAAAGGACAGCATCAACCTCTCCAATCATGTCTTGATAATTTTCCACAACAGTATCAATCAAACAAGATGCCGCGATATGTTTAGATATTTCATTATCCTGCGTCCAGAGATGTGTCACCCTTGCATCTGGTATTGCATCATCAGGAAAAGTTTGTTTGCTTAAATATTCAGGAATAACGGGGAAGGGGCATTTTTGCATCGCTTCAGGATCATATCCGTTAAATATCGCAGACCATGAGTATGGATGACCATTCCCCTCACTTATGCCGATTATACCTAACCGTAATTGTTTTTCTATATTTTCCATGATGTAGGATTGATGAATTTTTCATCAACTATTGCAAACCGTTTAAAATTAATATTCACTTTTTTATTAAAAGCATTAACATTTTCTTTTAATTGATTAACACTATTAACACCCAGAATAATATAGTCGATCTCCTCAATATTTTTAGCAAAATTAAGCGCCGCCTCTTGTGGAGAAACACCTTGTTCCTTTAGATATAAAAAATAATTGTCGATATCATTTTTAATCGGTTCAAAAAAATCTGGAATATTTTCGCTTCGCATCAAAAGCAGACCCTGTAAAAATACTGAACGGGCATGAATCTCAATCCCGAGCTTTTTTAATTTGACCAGATGCCCCGAATCTATCAAACGCTGATTAAATAAATTAATCGGCAATTGAACAATGTCAGGCTCAATAACATCAAGTATCTTATCTATTTGCTCGCCATTATAAACAGAAACACCAATTTTATTGACAAGCCCTTTTGATTTCAACTCATTGAGAGATTTTATTAAATACTTGCCACCAAGTGCCAACAAATTTTCCGCATGATGCACCAGGAGTCCATAAAGTTTATCACACCCTAACCGCTCCAATGACTTTTCAAAATATTCTGTTAATAAAATTCCTGATTGCTTTGTTATTGTTTCTTCATCAAAGATTGGTGTTTTGGTAACAATATTAAAACAACTATTTTCTACTAAACATTTCCCTAAAACCTCTTCGCTGGTACCATAATTCGGTGATGTATCAAGCATCTCCATTCCAAGCGTTTTTGCTTCACCAAGGATCTGCCCGGCCTCTTTGATACTGTTTTGTCCTTGTTGATTGGAGATACCATAATCCAAACCAAACTGGACCGTTCCCAATCCTAATCTGCTTATCTGTTCATTAGCATTTACCATATGACTAATCTCGATACAATATTCTTTTTATCTCATCTAAGACACGATCACAATCAGATTCTGTTAGCTGGGGATACATCGGAATACTTAGAGCTTTTTGGTAATACTTTTCCGCATTGGGAAAATCGCCCGGTTTTGTGTTTGAAAAATCGCGATAGTACGGCTGCAAATGAACCGGAATATAATGCACTTGCGTTCCAATATTCTTTTCGCGCAATTTTATCATCAGTTCCGCTCGGGAGACATCAAATTTGGCAAAATTTAT
>JAAERC010000926.1 GCA_024230695.1 Candidatus Zixiibacteriota bacterium | reverse complement strand
GGTGGAACCGGAACCGGAGCCGCTTCGGTAATCGCCGAAATCGCCCGCAAACAGGGAGCTTTGGCAGTCGCGGTGGTCACCAAACCGTTTAAATTTGAGGGTCAGAAAAGAATCAGTAAAGCCGATGCTGGTTTGGAAGAGTTAAAATCATCTGCCAATACTCTTATTTCAATTCCTAATGAAAGATTATTGAGCATTGTTGATAAGTCAACGAAACTAACTGAAGCATTTGCCTTTGCCGATGAGATCCTACATCAGGCGACTAAGGGAATTTCGGAGTTGATAACTATCCCGGGATTGATTAACTGTGATTTCGCGGATGTGCGGACGGTTATGCTTGAAGGCGGCGATGCTTTAATGGGAACCGGTTATGGTGCTGGTGAAGAACGTGCGGAAAAGGCCGCCAATCAAGCGATTGCATCTCCGCTTTTGGAAGAGATCTCTATTTCAGGTGCCAGAGGCGTTTTGATAAATGTTACCGGCGGGGAAGATATGACCTTATTTGATGTTAATACTGCTACATCCATTGTTTATCAAGCGGCTGGAAGCGATGCCAACATCATTTTTGGTGCGGTTATTGATCCATCATTATCTGAACAAATGAGAGTAACTGTGATTGCTACTGGATTTGGAGCCCCGGCTCAGGTTCAACCGGCAGAAGAAAAAGAAGCAGAAGATTTTATACCGGCGACCCCAGGAAAAGTTATGTCACTATTTCCTGACCAAAAGGAATATCCTGTTAGAACCGCCGTTGGCGGTGGCAACGGTCGCGGACGGGTAGCATCATTTGAAGATGAAAATCGAAAAATTCCAGCCTATATAAGAAGGATGGAAGACTAAATAAATTTCTCGGTTCCTCCACGAAGAGGCTGTCGGTTATCTTTATGATAATCGGCGGTCTCGAATATTCCATATCGTATGGGATTTGAACCATACTAAATTATGGTGACAGTCTTTGTCGTCTTCGTAACTCTCTGTCTGCTTAATGCTTACTAAATGTTTCTAAATGGCACATTCTTTGCATTATATCCTACCGCGTTCTCATATAGGTAATTTTGAAAAGGAGGTTAATATGGGGCTGGGTATCAAAAACAATCTACTGGCTGTTAATTTGAACAGAAATATCAACCAGACATTATTCAATCATGGTAAATCAATGGAGAAGCTGTCATCCGGATGGAAAATAAACAGTGCCGCCGATGATCCGGCCGCATTGGTTATTTCTGAACAGATGCGGACCAGAATTGCATCATTGAATCAGGAGATTGAGAATGTTTCATATCAGATTAGTAAATACAAAACAACCGATTCGGCACTTTTACAGGAAAGAAGCAAATTAACCGAACTAAGAACTTTGGCTGTGGCCGCTGCAAATGATGGCGGTATCGATGATTCCGCCAGAGCGGCATATCAGGCCGAGGCTGATAATATTGTAAATAGTTTTAATATGATTAGAGAATCATCGGAGTTTGGAACCCAGAAACTTTTGGATGGATCCGAAGGTTCTATTGCCGATGTTAATGAATTGATTTCTGTTGATTTATCAGATAGCGAGGCGGCTGAAGCGTCAATGAATCAAATTGATGATGAAATCGCGCATCTTGATGCACAAATCGCCGATGTTGGCGCTACCCAGAAAAATAGTCTCGAAAGCCGTTTGACAAATTTACGGATTGAATCACAGAATCTGACCGCGGCCGAATCTCAAATCAGGGATACTGATTATACTGCAGAATATTCTAATTTTGTGAAAAACCAGATGCTTTTGAAATCGACCCTATCGCTTTTTTCTCACACATCTATTTCATCCAGTTCAGTACTTTCGCTTCTTAGCGGAACGAAATAACTTATTATAACTATTATGTAATAAACAAGAGGAGTTGTCTAATAGCAACTCCTCTTGTTTTGCTCAATCAGAACCAGGGGAAATCATCACAGCAATTTCCGAATTTGAATCGATAATCTATAAGGCATATCACATCCCTAATATCAACAATGCCATCCTTGCTGACATCCATGACTATACATGATGGTGTTGGTGGCGGTCCGCCTTTATAGATATAATTAATCAGGAAAACAACATCGAGTATATTAAACGTGCCATCATTGTTAAAATCGCCACATATTGTTCCGCACTTACACTGTTCAACATAAAATGATCCATCAACTATGTTAATACATCCGGAATGCCAGACACCCAATCCTTCAAACTGATTGGGACACTGCCACCCCTCAATTTCTGTTAAACAATATTCGCCTGTTGGATCACAACACCTGTCAATTTCAAGGAATCCACTCAATAAAGTATCCACTTTTATCGAATCACAACCTTCAGGCGGGCATTCATACTCCTGAACCTGATTCCAAAACAGACAATCTTCGTCGGGAATCAGCCATGTTACGCACATAAAATAAGAAACTTTCTCAAGCTGTTCGGAGTTAACACATAGAGAAGCACCCAATTCATTGGAAATATTTAAAGAAGTATGATCAATAGTGATTTTAACAGTGCGTTCAGTAGCATCATCGTCTATTGGAAAAGCATTGCAAAGTATTTTTATTAGAGGTGTATTGTCATATTGAGGACCAATTCCCGGAGTTCGAGTATCCGGGGGAGGACTGTTCTGATCGGCATAAGCAGTAATCAACATGTCCAGTCCGGTTTCTGATAGCGAGCGAGTTGTAATCATTTCCCAGCCAGAAGTGAGAGTTCCAACCGTATCAAAAACTCCAACCATAGATTCAACTGACTCGATATATGAAGGATCTATCCCTTCTGTCCATTCAACAAATACTGAATCAATACAATCATTCTCTGAATAGGCGGTACAAT
The DNA here is from genome assembly GCA_024230695.1 of Candidatus Zixiibacteriota bacterium. The sequence continues at coordinate 307 of JAAERC010000926.1, read as the reverse complement.
CATAATAGCCTAACAACTGCGTTGAATCAGCACAAAAAGGAAAATCACCGTCAAGACATACCCAGGTAGGTGAAGCGATTACCGAATCAGTAGGAATCGGAGGTTCACTGTCATCCCATTCGGTATATATATAATAAGTTTCATATTCAATTATATCCAGACTAGTTTGGAATTCCATAATACCGGGGCGATTCAACTGAAGTCTGAAACTGAAGCCGGCTACAGTGTCGGCAAAATTATTTAAATAGATTGGAATTATGACATCCGGAGGGTCCGGGCAGTTATTGGTCATAGTATCACCAACTTT
>JAAERC010000925.1 GCA_024230695.1 Candidatus Zixiibacteriota bacterium | reverse complement strand
GGGACCGATTCATAATAAGGGTGTTTTGGTATTAACAGGTTATCTTCGAGGCAAATTTGCCCAGGAAAAACCATTAGTTATGTCGGCTTCGATCTGTTTCGAACAATCGTACTCCGGTGTTGATGGGGATTCGGCATCATCGACAGAGATCTATGCTATATTATCATCACTGGCTCAAGTGCCCATAAAACAAAACCTCGCCGTAACCGGGTCGGTAAATCAATTCGGCGAAGTGCAACCAATCGGCGGTGCCAATGAAAAGATCGAGGGCTTCTTTGATGTCTGTAAATCAAAAAGATTAACTGGCAAACAAGGTGTTTTGATACCAATCCAGAATGTTGATGATCTTCAATTAAAGCCGGAAGTTGTCAAAGCTGTCGCCGATGGCAAGTTTCATATTTATCCAATCAAAAAAATTGATGAGGGAATTGAAATATTGACAGGAATTCCTGCAGGAAAAGAATTGGCTAAAGGTCGCTTCACCAAAAATTCCATATTCGATCGGGTTGAAAAAGCTTTAGATAAGATGTCCCAACAAATCAAGGCATCATCCAATGATAAAAAATCAGACGGCAATTCAAAATCAAAAGAATAAATCCAATATGTTTTATTAGACATAAAAAAAGCCGAACAATTTTAAATTGTTCGGCTTAAAAAATATCTTTAATACTCTCTAACTTTTTCTGCGATACCAACCCATACCAGCCAAGCCAATACTTAAAAGCATAAATGTGCCTGGTTCGGGAACAGCACTAACGCCAAGAATCATATCATTATGATCATAATCCGGTCCGGCGCCACTGTCATCAACATAAACCAGATAATCATAATTGCCACTGGTTGTGTAAGAGAAACTACCTTTATTAATAGTAAAGGCGGCGTTTGTTCCTTGATATTGTTTTACATCAAAAACATAGAAAAACTGATAACTATTATCAGCAGTACCTGAAGTATACTGAGTATGTGAATATAAATTAGGATCTCCACCTGAACGTCCTAAGTCGGATCGCGAATACAATCCAACATCGGTCCCGGCGGCAATATTTGTTGTCGCATATGAAACAGCTGAAGAAGAACCTGGGAATACTATTGAAGGAGAAGGAGCTGTAAAATTATCATAATAACCAAAGTTATTCACTCTATTCCATCCGGCAAATTCTTTTATTAATGTCCAATTTTGTGTTCCGCCAGTAAAATTCAATATAGAATTGGATTTATATGCGTTGGGCACATCCATTAAATTAGTACCATTTACAAAAAATGTCGGCGCTGCAAAACTCTGGATAGCAAATAACAAAATAAAAACCATCGCAATAACAACAAACTTCGATTTCATCATAATCTCCAAACTCAAATGTTAATATATGCTAAAATGTATCGCATATTTTATGCCAATAAAACCTAGCCTAGATTATTACTGTGCGACAACAAGTTACAAAATAAGTATTCAACAAATATGTATCATTATGCATAATAATTGTGCATTTTCTTGCACCTTTTATCATCTATCCCGGTTTCTCTATCAATAAGGTAAACCTCTCAGCCTTAAATATTTCCCTCCTAATGGATTAATTTAGAAATCAGCTCCAAGTGAAAAAGAATAATTTGGATGATGGCTGACCGTCGCCAAATCTGTTCGCCATGTTAAGTCATATCGAAGCACAAAGATACCAAGATTGGCCCTTAATCCAAATCCAAACCCCGCCTTAATATCCTGAAGATGCGGGTCACCTAATGAACTTCCGCCCTTAAATGTTTCATCATTACTCCAGGCCGCGCCGATATCAAAAAATATTGCACCAGTAACATAACGGATAGACATTGGCAGAGGGAAATTGGTCTGCAGGTAATCAATAAATGGATATCTAAATTCAAAATTCGACAGAAAATATCTGGTTCCGGAGAATTGATAATAGTCGTACCCCCGCAAAGGAGTTATAACACTGGCGAAATAAAGATTTTCCTCATTATATACATTGGCATCAATAATTGTATTTCCAATATAATTACTAGTGCCGCCAAGAAAATATCGTTTTGGGTATTTACCCCAGGAGGCTCCGCCAGAGAATCTAAATGCGGTAGAAAATAATCCTTTTATATGCCAGTATTTGCGATAATCAAACTCGGCGGCAAAAAATGAAACCGTGTTGTCACCAAACAAATTGGTCGCGGCACTGATATCTATACGAGACCTGCGTCCATTAAGCGGACCGGTGATTCCCCATAAAATATTATCCTGCACCAAAGAAAATGTGGCTGTTGTCGCCTTGGTGGAGCGATTGGAGGTTGTATCATTGGCATCATGAAATTTGCGGTCAATAAACATCTGTGAAGCCTGAAATTCAGCTCTAAAAAACATAGAAAAAGGAAGAGTGAAACTACTCTGTAGGCCATACACTCGATCGGAAAACAGATGGTCATCGCCATTAATATAATAATTCTTGGTATGAAAAGCGCCAACTCCAATATTTAATCTCATTTTATTATAAAAATAATATAGCTGTAAATTGGATTGATCGATCGTATTTACCAAATCGGTAACAAGAAATATTTGGTGATCACCAGTATAGTCAGAGAACGCAAAAACCGATTGCCCACGAATTCCAAAAAAGGTATCGTATGAAAATCCACCACTTACAAAATCGGGTGTGAATCGGGCCCGGTATTCATTAACCTTATATTCACCATCGGGTAATAAGCTACTCTGAGCAACCGAATCAAAAACTGCCATCTCTTCTGAAGTCAATACATCTTTGGTAAAATTGCTATCCGTAGCGTCGGCAAAAAGGCCGTCAACCGGATCGCTATCGACTACTTTTTCATTCTCGGAGACATAAATAAATTCTCCATTTTCGACCCTTGTGCTATCGCTTTCATCAGTATCAGTTATCGGCGCAGTTACTTCATTATCAGTTGAATCGTTTTCATCATTTTTTACAAATTCATATATGACATCGACCGAGTCAATCATCTCAAGCGCCATAAAATCTGAGTCGATTTCAATGTCTAAGCTATCTCCAGGCTCAACTTCTTCTTTCCAATTGTTTAAATATTTACCTTTAACAAATCCGGTCGGTTCAAGAATACCATTGTTCCCCGCCGGTTTAATAT
>JAAERC010000924.1 GCA_024230695.1 Candidatus Zixiibacteriota bacterium | reverse complement strand
TATCTCAGGTAATTATGAAATTTGGATCATTTGAAATAATACCTTTCGTCGAGCAGAAATTTCGGCTCGACGGAGGGTCGATGTTTGGTGTTATTCCAAAAAAAATCTGGGGCCGGATGATTTCATCGGATGATAATAATTTGATTCCGATGGTGGCTAATCTGTTTTTACTAAAAGCAAACGGAAAAAATATTTTACTCGATACCGGTCTTGGTGATGTTATCACTGAAAAAGAGCGGAAAATTTATGCCGCGACTGGTGAAACGAATATCGAAGGTGGACTCAAAAAGCTTGGAATTACTCCGGAAGATATTGACTATGTCCTTTTTTCGCATCTTCATACCGATCATTCCGGCGGCGCAATGGTTGAAACAGCAAATGGTTTAAAACCCCGCTTTCCAAATGCAACTCACATTGTTCAAAAGGATGAGTGGGAGGATGCAACCAATCCGGATGAAAGAACCGCCGCGGTTTATATTCCGGAACGGCTAAAAGTAATTGAATCGGCCGGTCTACTTGAATTAATAGATGGTGACAAAGAACTTCTACCCGGAATCAAAGCGGTCAAAACCGGCGGACATACCCGGGGGCATCAGGCTTTTGAAGCTATCTCTGATGACACTGTCGCCGTTTATTATGCCGATATTATACCATCGGAGCATCATATCAGGGTTCCGTTTGTACCATCGACAGATCTTTTTCCGCTCGATACAATGAAAGTAAAAAGAGAGCTTCTTAAAAGATTAGTTGCCGAAAAAATGGTTATCGCTTTTGATCATGATATTGAGATCGGATTGGGACGGGTTCGTCAGGAAGGTCACAAGATAATTGTTGACAAGGTCGAATAACTGCTAAAACTCAGGAAATATTTAAATTATAATAATATGTCTGGCAAAGCATGTCACTTGAAGAAAAATTAAAAAAACTCGAAGAGATGCGCCAGAAGGCGCGTCTTGGTGGTGGGCAGGATCGTATCGAGGCCCAACATAAAAAGGGAAAACTAACTGCCCGCGAACGAATCG
>JAAERC010000923.1 GCA_024230695.1 Candidatus Zixiibacteriota bacterium | reverse complement strand
TCATCAATCGCCGCTTTTACATCATCATCAAAAACCTTGTTAAAAAAGTGCTTTTCAGGACTATCTGCCGGTCCCAATGCCGAGAGATGACCAAAAAGAAAGTCATCATCAACATCCGCAATATCTACTATTTGCGGTTCGCGAGTTTTGGCTCGGTAATTATTAATAAATAGATTAGTCATTATTTTAAATAACCATGCCCGGCAATTTGAACCTTCCTCAAATTTGTCCCAGAAACGATAAGCCTTGAGAAATGTATCCTGAACCAAATCACTGGCATCACCCTCATTTTTGGTCATTCTCAGGGCAGTGCGCAAAAGCGTGTCAAGATGAATCAAAGCTTCCGCTTCAAATCTCCGTTTGTTTTCGTTGTCGCCCGACATCCGATCGTTCATAAAAATTCCCTTAAACTATCCGGGTCGGGTAATCAGCCTCTTCGACCTTATATAACATCGCCGACCCTTTCTTTGTTCCATGCAATATATATTTATTAGAACGGTTACATAATAAATATGCGGTCAAAAGTAAGTTCCCCCTAATCAGCTGGACTGCCCTAAAACTTACCTTCCTCATTAATTTAATATATTTTCCGGATTATACAAGCATATAATGACAATTTTTTGCCACTCGAGATACAATAGGCACTCTAACCACATGGTACAATAGACATTACACCATAATCACAAATTATATTATAGATTATATTAGTCCACTATACATATAGTGATCAAAACCATCATTATTTGAATATTTTATTAATTCTATCAATAAATATTTCTATATTAAGAAATAAAGAGAAACTACCGAAATATTGAATATTATGTTCAAACTAATTATTTTTTCGACATTACTGATTTCGCTGGCTCTTTTTTGCGCCTGCGATTCTGTTATTACACCTTCAGAAACCACAGAAGGTTATTATCTCAGCGGTGCTATCATAAAAAGTCTCGATATGGACCAACTCAGTATCAAAGTGATATTCAGTAAAGACGATTCGACCCTTTCCAATGCGATTCTTTATATTGGTAACGACACGTTATCATATTCTGGAGGTTACTACATAAAAATATTTGATTCCATTGAACATCTTTCGGTCGGGAACCATTATCTGCATCTTGTTGATTCGACTCTATTCGCAGATTCGGTGATGTTTTCTATTGCATCTGATTTTGAGATCACATCAAAAATCCCCGCCGGGGACGCCCCATTAACGCCGGGCAATTTGGTTCAACTGGAATGGTCGACACCGACAAATGTTGACGGCTATATTTACTCAGCGACCAAAACTGATGATATATATAATAATGCCGGTTACTCAGCATTTGTGACTTCAGGAGTTACATCAGCGACATTTGATACTGATGCATTCGCATTACCATCCGGTGAGCTTGACACTGGCTGGTATTATATCTATGTCTATGGCTACAAAGATTCACCGATTCCGGGCACATCAATTCCGACGGTTTTTCCCGATGGTCTGGCAAATTCTATCTCCAAATTAGATTTCACAGGGAAATTCGGTTCGATTATTGTAACCGAACGCGATTCGATCCACGCCGCCACCCAATAAAAATTCTTGAACGATTTATAGCTTATAATTTATCTGCATGATTTTTTAAAAAGTCATTTAAAACAGTTACTTAAAACTTCAATACCAGTGCGGTTTTGCGGCCGATAGTATTTGACAAATTAATATATTTAGTTATTATTCACACAGGCTGATATAATTTTATTCAGCTATGATTTTACAACAAAAGATATTAAAAGAAATTTTTGTATAAAGAAATAATCAATAGAGAATACAACCTCAAGTCTGGGAGACTGGAATGAAAACAATCAGCCTGTTTCTGCTGATCCTACTCGCCCTGTCTGTGTCAGCGCAGGATCAAAACGGCGACGTCAACTGTGATGCAACTATCAATATCCTTGATATAGTTCATCTGATTAACTTCGAATATAAGGGGGGTGCTGAACCATGCGCCTTTGCCTCATCAGAATATTGGAGTGTATTGGACTCCATTATTTATACCGGAAAATATTGGGGTATTTCCCGAGGAGGAGTTTCCAATCACTACTTCGGTGACAGCTCTCAAACCCAGGTTAATTTAGGAGTGGCCTGCACCACCGGGACGTTTGGTATTAGTGACAAAAAACATATGGTTATCGGTGGCGGTTATTATAATAAAGCCTCTGAAGATTATGCCACTATACCTGGTGGAGCATATAATGATGCCACCGGGGCATTTTCATTTGCCGCCGGACGCAGAGCAAAAGCCAACCATACAGGCACCTTTGTTTGGGCCGACAATACCGATACCGATTTTTCATCAACAGCCGACAATCAATTTTTAATCCGCGCCAGCGGCGGCGTTGGAATAAATGTCAATAATCCCCAATCATCCTTGCATATCGGCGGCACATCCGGTGTCGATGGTATTGTTTTCCCCGATGGAACCAAACAGACCACAGCGGCAACCGGTGGTTCGAGTTCTTTTCCATCCGGCGGTATAATTATGTGGTCGGGAACGTTGGCAACTATTCCATCAGGCTGGGCCCTATGCAATGGATCGAACGGAACACCTAATTTGACCGACAGATTTATTTATGGTGTCGGAACCGGTGAAAACCCTGGTGCCTTTGGTGGAACAACAACACATACTCATTATGTTGACCCCGCTCCTGCTTCAATTCAGCAATCAAGTATGACACAATCTGTTGCCTCAGGTGGTGTGGTTGATGTCAGCCATGAGTATCACACTCATACAGTTGATATTCCGGGCTTTACTTCGGGCGGCGGAAACAACCTTCCGCCATTTTACAAACTGGCTTATATAATGAAATTGTAAAACTAAATACTAAATAAAACATCCAACCGGCAGACGTCCTCGTCTGTCGGTTTTTTATCCACTCTCAATTACAATCGAAAATTTCTTTTTGCATCCGCTTGTTTAAAGTGACACCGTCACTCTCCCCTATAAATATCCCAAGGTGCCTATTCACTTGCAGTGGGACGGTAGGATAGACATTTTTGTCTGTCCAGATTCGTGATCAACACGACAATCTCCTAAAATTTCTTTTTGCATCTGACCGTTTAAATCGTTTTATATATAGGCATGAATGATGGAAAAGAGATGAAAAACAATTCGCACAAAGAATTAATTGATACGCTCTCGAAACTTGCTACCGAACAGATAAATCAAAATACAATCGATATCGATGAACTCTCCCCGCTTGAGATCGTCACCAAAATAAACACCGAAGACAAAAAAGTTGCCCTTGTTGTCGAACAGGCACTTCCTCAGATAGCAAAAGCGGCGCAGATAGCATCTGATACATTAAAAATCAACGGACGGATTATCTATATCGGCGCCGGAACCTCTGGACGACTCGGGGTAATTGATGCCGCCGAATGTCCTCCGACCTTTGGAACCGATCCAAAACAGATTGTCGGTATGATATCAGGCGGGTATGAAACTCTGATACTTTCAAAAGAGGGAGTTGAGGATAACACTGCCCAGGCGGTCGAGGATCTTCAGGAAATAAATCTGGATCTAAATGATGTTGTCATTGGGATAGCGGCTTCGGGACGAACACCATACACCCAGGCCGGACTTGAATATGCCAAAGCTATTGGATGTAAAACCGTTTTTATAATCTGCAATAACTATGATGACTTAAAAATCAAACCTGATGTTCTTATTGAATTACCGGTTGGCCCGGAAGTTATCACCGGTTCGACTCGAATGAAATCCGGTACCGCCCAAAAAATGACCCTTAATATGATAACCACCACAACGATGGTCCTGCTTGGCAAAACCTATGGTAATTTAATGGTCGATCTTCAGGCTCGCTCGGAGAAACTGGCCGCCCGCTCCCGAAAGATTCTGATGGAATTTCTTGATATAGATTATGATACAGCCGATGCTTTACTCAAATCCTCAGGCGGCTCAGTCAAAACCGCGATAGTGATGTATAGATTATCAGTCGATAAACCCACCGCCGAACAAAAACTTGATGATGCCGATGGGTTTTTAAAAAGAGTGATTAAATGAAATCTGAAAATCCAGTAGTAAACATATTATTGAAATCAATCTTAATCGGAATTCCAATTTGGATACTTCTAATAATTCATTTTTGGATTATGCATTTTGGTATTGTATATGCCATGGAATTTTCAAAATTAAATTTCCTTTTTGATCTTATGGTACCACTTGTATATATTTGGATGCCCGGATATTTTTTTGGTATTCTATTAGGGACAAACGTGCATAGTCCAAACATGTATTTAGTTTATACACTCAATTTTATCTTTTATTATCTTATAATTGCTAGCGTTCTTTACATTCGTCTCAAATTAAAAAACAGAAAAGCTATTAAGACAGAGTAGGTCGAAATCCAGATAAGCGGTTTCGACAAAATTGTTGTTAATAAATTATGACAAAAACTATGAAATCATCGCTTATTGCTCCATGCGGTATAAATTGCGGTACCTGTTATGCATATTTAAGAGACAAAAACAAATGCCCGGGCTGTAGGAGTATCAATATTAATTCGGCCTATTGTAAGAAATGCATTATCAGGAATTGTGATATTCTAAAGAAAAAGAAGATAAAATATTGTTCTGAAAAATGTGAAAAATACCCGTGTAAAAGATTGAAGAATCTTGATAAAAGATATAGCACAAAATATATGATGAGTTTGATTGAAAATCTTGAGAATATCAAAAACCTTGGAATTAGAAAATATATTTCTAATGAAAAAATAAAGTGGAATTGTTCCCAATGTAACGGCGTAATTTGCGTTCATAAAAATTATTGTTTTGAGTGTGGAGCAAAAAGAATTGAGTAGCCGGGTAGCCACACTTTAGTGTTTTGTTAATGTAATAACATTATTTAAACCACCCTCCCTACAAATCCCAATTTCCATAAAAAATAATTAAACAGTTTTGTACCTATATCGTCTATAAGGAAATCCGAACGCCCCAACAAGGAGACAAATGATGTTATATACCGCCAATTCGCCTGTTTCAAGAAAAACTATACCGAAAATGTTATTACTTTGTTTATTATTATTTTCATTCATCGGTTGTTACAGCCAGCCGGCAACAGTTGTATATAATTCCGATACCCGAATATTCAATGTCCCCACAGGCGACGGCCGACCGGTCATGACCGACGGTATCTTCCAGCTGGGTGAATGGGACGATGCTTCAAAACTTATTATAAATGATTCCACATCAATATTATTCAAGCAGTTTCAGGGACATCTTTATCTGGCCCTTGATTCCAGGGAATTATTATCACCAACAATTGATTTATTTTTATGTACCGATAGTTTAAATATTCTTCAACTGCATGTATCAGCTCAATTGGGTGAACGCAATCTTCTTGTCGCACCGGAGATATCGGAAGATACTATTTGGGTTTGGGGCCAAACAACAAAGTGGTATGCTAACGAGTTCCGCTGGATTTACAGGCTCTCAGACAGTCTGCAACGTATCGAAGGTTTGGATTGGCCGGAGGCTATCAAACAATCTGGTTTTCCACATGAAGCGGTTGAAATGGATATTTTGCAATCAAAGCTAAAAGGCAATTCCTGCCTTTTTAGAACCGACATCTGGACAGCATACACCGGTGAAAATCCAATTAGTTTTCCGCCGGAGACAAAGATAGATAATCTGGATGGCTGGGCAAAATTTGAATTGAAATAGTCGCTTTATTTCCCAAAATCACCCAATCCGCTCTTTATTTGAAGAAAATGCAATAAAATTGAACAAAATCTGATTTAATCGGTTACAGACTAAGAATCTACTTGACGGATTAAGAAAATAAGCTATCTTCGGCGGTCTCCTTCACTGAATTAATTATTGAAATTGTTAAGGATTAGTTAGAGAGAGAAGAAAGAATTATTGTTATGGATCAGGCATTCATTAGAAAGATTAGAAATATAGGCATTGTTGCTCATATTGACGCTGGCAAAACAACCACTACCGAAAGAATACTATTCTTTACCGGGATGATTCGCAAACTCGGCGAGGTTCACAATGGCCAGGCGGTTATGGATTTTATGAAACAGGAGCAGGAACGCGGTATCACCGTTTCTTCCGCTGCTATCACCACCGATTGGAACGATCATCAGGTAAATATTATTGACACTCCCGGACATATTGATTTCACTCTTGAAGTCGAACGGTCGTTGCGTGTTCTTGATGGTATCGCGATGGTTTTCTGTGCTGTTGGCGGTGTGGAACCACAAAGCGAGACAGTCTGGCATCAGGCCGATAGATATAAAGTCCCGCGGATCGCGTTTATCAATAAAATGGATCGCCCCGGAGCCGATATGTTTCATACTATCAATATGATGAATGAGATGCTTGGCGCTAACGCGGTGGCATTTCAGATGCCAATCGGGACCGAAGATGATTTTGAAGGTATTATTGATC
>JAAERC010000922.1 GCA_024230695.1 Candidatus Zixiibacteriota bacterium | reverse complement strand
TATATACGACATTTTTTATAATTAGATTATTTCAAAATTTAGTATTGACATTTCTGCTGAGTCGAACTATCTTCTTCAGTATGAATTGGCTGAATTATCATCATCTTATGTATTTTTGGACGGTGGTACGCAAAGGCGGTCTGACTCCAGCGGCTGAAGAACTACGGCTTTCACCCTCTACTATCAGTACTCAAATCCAGCAACTTGAACATGTTTTGGGATTCAAACTATTTGACCGGTCTGGCAGGCAAATGACTGTCAATGATGTTGGTCAGGTTGTTTATCGTTACGCCGAGGAAATATTTTCTCTTGGTCGAGAATTACAAGATGCTTTGGAGGATAGACCTGCCAAAAGACCAATTCGAGTTCAGATCGGCATTGCAGATGTTTTGTCGAAATTGGTTGTGGGCAAACTGCTGGCTCCGATACTGGGATCACTACAAACATACAATTTGGTTTGTCGGGAAGACCACCCTGATAACTTGGTTTCCCAGCTAATACTTCATGATCTTGACATAGTTCTGACTGATGCGCCTTTTAGCCCAAATCTTAGAGTTAAAGGATTTAATCACCTGCTTGGTAATAGCTCAGTCGTTGTATATGGTTCTTCTTCAATGGCTGCTCGCTATAAAGACAACTTTCCAAAATCGTTAAATGGCGCCCCTTTCATAATGCCGGGCGATCGTACTGAGTTAAGAGGGTCGCTTGAACGTTGGTTTGAATCTCTCAGTATCCGCCCAAATGTAGTTGCTGAGTGTGACGATAGCGCCTTAATTAAATCGCTTGGAAAGGCAAATGTAGGGCTTTTTGTGGCTCCTCATATTACAAGCAAAGAAACTATGCGACAGTACCGTGTCAAGGAGATTGGCTACCTTAACGATGTTGTCGAGAATTACTATGCGATCTCAATGAATAGGCGCATTAAACATCCGGCAATTCAGGCAATTGTTGACTATGCCAAGCGTAGTGTTTTTCGGGATTGAACATGTATATATCGGAGGGTAAATAGAATGACTGAGAGGAATAAAAGAAAGTTAATTTTGCCCGAGTCTTTGCCCTTTAATGCCGAACATTATCGTGAATGGCGGCGGCGTCAGATAATGAGGATGGCTATTACATATTTGGCCCCATTAATTATTCTGGTTGTTTATTTTCATTATCGATATATCGGTCTCGAGGCTGACAGCCATAGAGTGCATCTAAGTGCAATTGCCGAACATCAGGCGAATACGCTTGATCTGTTTATGTCTGAGCGCAGAGTGAATCTGGCGAATTTGGTGGATCATCCAAGATTTCATGGATCGCCTATGTTTGAAGATATGACAGAATACTTGAAAGATCTGAAGCGTGTGAGTCAGGCGTTTGTAGATATTGGGTTTTTTGATTCCTCCGGCGTACAAAATGCCTATGCCGGTCCCCACCCATCCTTGGAATCGCGCAATTACAGTAATGAGAATTGGTTTAAAACTTTAAAAAAGTCGCGGAATAACTTTGTTATCACGGATGTATATCTTGGCTTTCGCCAACAACTTCACTTCACTATTGCTGTAAGCAGGACAATTGGCGATAGGTTTTTGGCGCTTAGGGCAACACTTGATCCTGCTCGTATGTACGAATATATTGAATCCCAACAATTAGTGGGAGATGTTACTACTTATATTGTAAATCAGGAAGGCATTTACCAATTGGTTAAAGAGGAATTGGGTTATCCTCTATATGAATGTCCGATAAAAATTTCCTCCAATCAACCATCGGGTTTTGGGGAGCTACAATCTAAAGAGGGTTCGAAACATTATGCTTTCTGGTGGCTGCATAATACCGAATGGGCATTAATCGCTCAATCTATTCCCGGTACTACCTCATTTCTTGGCACACCCCAATCTCGTTCATTAATGGTGTCATTAGGGTTGTTCCTTATTGCTGTCTTTGTGATTATTAATAGGGCGGGAAAACTTGTGGAAAAACAAAAGGAAACTGATCAAACCCGAGCCCAATTAGAACATGCCGCCAAGCTGGCTTCTGTTGGTGAACTTGCTTCAGGAATTGCCCATGAAATTAATAATCCGCTGGCTGTTATTACTGAGGAATCAGGTCTCCTTATGGATTATACTGATCCGCAGTTTGGACATAAACTGGAAGAAGACGATCTCCGATGCCGGCTTAAAACAATCCAGAAATCTGCGTTTCGATGTAGAGATATAACTCGCAAACTTCTTCGTTTTGTCAGAAAAACTGACTTTGATCTACAGGAACACGATATACATGATATAATAGATTGCGTTATAGACGATTTACTTGGTCCCGAAATAAAGGTTTCAAATATTAGCGTTGAACGAAACTATGATCGCACGCTAGGCAAAGTAAGAACAGATTTTAATCAGCTGCAACAGGTAATCCTAAATATTATAAACAATGCTGGCGATGCAATTAGCGATAATCAAGGAGTAATTAATATAGAGACGAGCAGTCGTAATAAAAAAATTATTATATCCATAAGCGATACCGGATGCGGAATGTCGCCGAATCAACTTGAAAAAGTATTTATGCCATTCTTCACAACCAAAGAAATTGGAAAGGGGACTGGCCTGGGTCTATCCGTAAGTTATGGAATTATCCGCGGCCTCGGAGGAGAGATTGAAGTAGAAAGTACTATAGATGTAGGAACTACGTTTAAGTTGATTTTGCCTATTAAACAGAAACGTTGATGAGCAAGGAGCAATATAAATGATAGTAAAAAAAGCTGGGGATATAATGATTCCCCTTTGCAAATACCCTATTATCGATTCCTCAGCTACGGTTTTAGATGCCATTCTTAAATTGAACAAATCCAGATGTAATTCTGAGTCGGGCAAGCAGCCGTATCAAGCTGTCCTGGTGGCAGACAAAAATAAACGGATTATTGGAAAAATCGGGCAGTTTGCAATATTAAAATCCTTAGAACCTCAAAGTCGAGTTTCAGATGATCATGACGCTCTTCAAAGAGCGGGTGTAAGCAATGAGTTAATAGAAACGGCGTTTGATCATATCAGAAATTTACATCAAGGATTGCCGGAAATGTGTCCCGGCGCATCTGCATTACCAGTTCGTTCGGCGATGACTCCGTTTAAGGAACATGTCGATAAAGACACCCCTATCCGTGAAGTTGTTCATAAGATTCTGGAATGGCAAACGCTTTCGATTTTAGTTACCGATGATGATTACCCTGTAGGATTGGTCCGCCTTTCTGATCTTTGCGACGAAGTTATGAGACAAATGCAACAAGTATCCAAAAGCGTTGACGACGAGGGATAAAATATGGCGAAAATATTGCTTGTAGATGATGAGGATAGATTTCGTTCTGATTTAGCAAAAAGACTTAATCTTCGCGGATATGAAACATTGGAGGCAGAAGACGGCGAAAGCGCTATAAAGGTTTCAAGGAGCGATTATGATATTGATGTAATTTTATTGGATTTGAAAATGCCCGGATTAAGCGGCAAGGAAGCACTTGAAGAAATAAAAAAATATAGACCCGCGGTTCAGGTA
>JAAERC010000921.1 GCA_024230695.1 Candidatus Zixiibacteriota bacterium | reverse complement strand
TCACCACAACATTCATGGCCAAAAATCATCGGCGGTTTGATTCGTGATGCGGCCCAAGCATCCCATTCGTAAATATGTTTATCAGTTCCGCAAATGGAACAGGCTTTGACTTTTATTAAGACTTCATTTGACTTAGGTGTCAGAATATCTGTTTCGATTAATTCGGCACCAGCGGAGCTTTGTTTTTTGATTGCCGCTAGCATTTTTTCAGCCATCATTGTGTCCCTTCACAATTTTTCTATTCGTTTTTTTTATCCAATAGAATTAATTAAGATACCGATTTGCAGGGACAATGTCAAATCACAAAAATTATACATAAAAAAATGGGCTCCAATTAAGAGCCCATTAAAAAATTACCAAATAGATTAAATCGCTATTCTTGTTTTGCCAGCTCTTCCTTTTTCTCGATGATCGGATTTTCAACACCAAGACAGGTATCGAGAGAAACGGCCGTTTTCAAAAGTGATGAATCGCGCGTTATTATTCTGGTTTTCCCTGCGACATCCTTAATTTCAACTTTGCCGATTTCGTTGCCATGAAGAGCGACCATATGACCATAATCTTCCTTGGCCGCCAAGTGCACCGACGCAACCCCAAAACGACTGGCAAGAATTCGATCAAAAGCGGTCGGGGTTCCGCCACGTAGTAAATGCCCCAATATAGTAACACGAGTTTCAAGAGTAGTGATACCTTCGATCTGTGCCGCGAGTTGATTGGAAACACCACCAAGACGAACCTGATCCGGTGAATTTTCAACCATCCGCTTGACAACCATCTCACCACCCTCAGCTTTGGCACCCTCGCCAATAACTATAATACTGAAATTTTTGCCGCTGACATTTCGATCTTTAATCTTATCACAAACAACATCAATATGGTATGGTATTTCTGGAATTAAGATAATATCGCCACCGCCTGCGATACCGGAAGCCAATGCCAGCCATCCGGCATAACGTCCCATAACTTCAATAACCATTACTCGATGATGCGATTGGGCCGTTGAGTGAATCTT
>JAAERC010000920.1 GCA_024230695.1 Candidatus Zixiibacteriota bacterium | reverse complement strand
TTTCTAAATTCTTTTTATTCCATATTTCTATTGTTCGTCATTATTACGATTTTATTGAATAAATGCAATATTGATTTTTAATTCAAATCACCGATACTTTAATAATAATAGCGAACTACATTGAAATAATGTATACTGGGTTTTGATTACAGTAATAAAAATCCTTTAGCAAAAAATAATTTGGGGGATAAATGGCAGGAAAAATGAAACTGGGTGTCTTAACTGGAGGCGGCGATTGTCCCGGACTTAATGCGGTTATTCGATCTGTCGTTAAAACGGCCATAAATGATTATGATATGGAAGTGGTCGGCTTTATGGATGGATATGAAGGATTAATAGAAAATCGATATAAAAAGCTGACCTCATCTGATGTCTCCGGAATTCTTACTTTGGGCGGAACTATTCTTGGGTCCTCTAACCGAGCTGATCCGTTTAATTTTCCAATTATGCAGGGAAATGAATATATCTATCTTGATAGATCGTCCGAGGCCTTACAGAATTTTGAACGCCTTGGTTTGGATGTTTTAATTACAATTGGCGGTGATGGCACTATGGCCGCTTCTCAGGGGATGGCCGAAAAAGGGCTTAAAATCATTGGTGTTCCCAAAACAATAGATAATGACCTTTTTGGAACCGATCAAACATTTGGCTTTGATTCAGCACTGGCTTCGGCCGCTGATGCTATCGATAAGATTCACTCAACTGCCCAATCGCATCATCGAGTAATGGTTATTGAAGTTATGGGACGTTATGCCGGATGGCTGGCATTGGCTTCCGGTATCGCAGGCGGTGGCGATATTATCTTAATACCAGAGATACCTTATCATATTGATGTTGTTTGTGATAAGATTAAAGATCGAAATGTCAGCGGCAAAAATTTCAGTATAATAGTTATTGGGGAAGGTGCTAAAGCTGATGGCGGCGAGATGGTTGTCAAGCGGATGGTTGAGAATTCTCCTGACCAGGTTCGGCTTGGCGGAGTATCCAATCAACTCGCGGCACAGATCGAGGGTATCACGACTCTTGAAACTCGCGTAACTATTTTGGGCCATCTATTACGTGGAGGAACTCCAACCGCTTTTGATAGGATTCTTGCCAGTCGTTTTGGAGTTGCATCGGTACATTTGGCGGCCAAAGAGGATTATGGCCATATGGTCGCGCTTCATGGCAATGAGATCGGCAAAGTCCCAATTAAGGATGTTGCAGGGAAAACCAGAATAATAACGCGCGACTCATCACTTTTAAAAACGGCCGTTTCTCTCGATACTTGTCTTGGTGTTGAAAACCCGATTATCGAGAATAAGGAAGAACTGGCAAAACAAGATTAACGAATTTATATATTTGATTATTTTAATGGGCTTCTATTTTGGAGCCCATTTTTTTGTGTAATAATTTTGTGATTTGACATTGCCATTGCAAATCGGTATCTTTATAAATTCTATTGGATAAAAAACGAATAGAAAAATTGTGAAGGGACACAATGATGGCTGAAAAAATGCTAGCGGCAATCAAAAAACAAAGCTCCGCTGGTGCCGAATTAATCGAAACAGATATTCCGACACCTAAGTCAAATGAAGTCTTAATAAAAGTCAAAGCCTGTTCCATTTGCGGAACTGATAAACATATTTACGAATGGGATGCTTGGGCCGCATCACGAATCAAACCGCCGATGATTTTTGGCCATGAATGTTGTGGTGA
>JAAERC010000919.1 GCA_024230695.1 Candidatus Zixiibacteriota bacterium | reverse complement strand
TACGCTTAATGTGTTATCACTCCTTGCACTTGCGATTTCAGTGGGGTTGTTAATCGATGATGCCATTGTAGTTATTGAAAATATATTCAGGCGACTGCAAAATGGTGAATCTCCGAGAAAGGCGGCTTTTAGCGGTACTAAAGAAATCGGTCTGGCGGTGATGGCAACAACCTTCTCTATTGTTGTTGTGTTCTTACCGGTGGCGTTTATGAAAGGTATTATTGGTCGTTATTTTTATCAGTTTGGAATGACCGTCGCTTTCTCGGTAGTTGTTTCACTGTTTATTGCTTTTAGTTTAACACCGATGCTCTCATCAAAATGGCTTAGTCATGGTGATAAAAATCAACCGCCGGAAATTTTTAAGGGCAAGGCGATTAATCCGCCGAAAAACTTTTTCTCAAAGATATTTTACTGGTTAGCATATATTATTATCAAACCGATTGTAATGATTCTTAATTTTCTATTCTTAATATTATGGAAATTTTATAAGATAAGCCTTTTGGTGACTCATCCCTGGAATCGTTTCTTTGATCGAATCGGCGTTATTTATAAAAGGCTTCTTGGTTGGTCACTTAACCATAGATTCCTGGTTGTTTCAGCGGCGTTGGCCAGTTTTGTAGTCGCCATGTTTCTTGCCGGTAAACTCGGTGCGGAATTTATGCCCGAAACCGACGAAGGCAGATATATTGTCGCGGTTGAAACACCTCAGGGAACCGATCTGGAAACCACTTCGGCCACATTTAAGACTGTTGAGAATTTACTTCAAAATGAATTTGAAGGAATCATACTGATTCTAACGACCATTGGTTCAGGGCAAAACCCAGTCAATGAGGGTCAGTTGTATGTCAAACTTGTTGATAAAGATGATCGACCGCTTTCTGCCAAAGAGATGATTGATTCAACCAGAATAGTTTTGGCTTCAGTACCGGGAATCAAATATGCTGTGGCTAAAGAAGCTCAGGAGGGCGGTTCTGGTACCGCTGTTGAGCTTTCTATTCGTGGAACTGATTCCGCTGTTCTGGCTGATTTGGTTGATCAAGTAGATGCGATTTTCCGCAGTATTCCCGGGATAGTAGATCTTGATAATTCGATGGCCGAAGGTAAACCGGAACTTCAGGTAAATATTGATCGGGGACTGGCCAATGATTTGGGTTTGGACATTATGTCTATTGGCTCAACAGTCAGATCATTGGTTGAAGGCGATGTGGTAACTCGTTTCAAAGAGGGTGATAAAGAGTATGATGTTCGGGTGCGGCTTAAAGAATCTGATCGAGCAAATACCGCCCAGATAGAAAGATTACTTATAGCAAGTAAAAAAGAAATAACAGGCAGAGACGAATTTTTGGTCCCACTTGGTAATGTTGCCAGTATGAAAAAAACAACAGCGATTGGCGAATATAAACGTCTTGATCGTCTTCGCGAGGTCCGAATTGGTTCCAACGTGGCCACCGGTGCTTTTGCCGGAACAGTACTGGAACTGGTGATGGCAGAAGTCGATAAAATCGATCTACCGCCCGGCTATTATATTACCAGATCAGGTATGTCAGAGATCATGACTGAAACTGCCGGTTATATGTTCGAAGCCCTAATTCTGGCTGTTATATTTATTTATCTTCTGCTCGCCTCGCAGTTTGAATCGTTTTTCGATCCGTTTTCGATTATGTTTTCGCTTCCACTTTCTTTGGTCGGTGCAATTATTGCTCTATTGCTGACTGGGGATTCTTTATCGATAATGTCAATGATTGGCATAATTATGCTTATGGGTCTGGTGACCAAAAACGCCATTTTATTAATAGACTTCGTGAATCAACGACGGCGGGGTGGTATGTCCCGGAGCGAAGCTATTCTGGATGCCGGACCGATCAGATTGCGACCGATTATGATGACTACGATATCATTGATCTTTGGTGTTCTTCCGCTTGCACTGGGACTTGGACCCGGTGCCGAAATGAGAGCGCCAATGGCGCGGGCGGTAATTGGTGGAATGACAAGTTCGACCTTGCTAACTTTGGTTGTTGTGCCGATAGTATATACTGTGATGGATGATATCATCGCCTTCTTCAAAGGCGGTGAAACAATTACTGTTGAAAATACACAAAAGGAAGTCTTAGAGCATGGTGGAAGCAGTAACTAAAGGAACAAATCAGCACAAATATACAAATCTGTTCCGCGATTTCTTAAATGAAAAAGCGGAACTGAAAAAATATCTGTACTATGATGATCCCGCTGAGGTCGTCAAGCAGATGAAACCGCCCAAAATTGACCGGCATATATTGTGCGATATTCTTGATAAACAGAATAAAGCCTTTAAATCCAAACCGGAAACATTTCGAGCAATCGAGAAACTTCGGCAGGACGATACTCTTGTGATTTTCTCCGGCCAGCAACCGGGGTTATATGGCGGCCCGCTTCTGACTTTGATTAAGGCGATTGGGATTGTCAAAAAAGCGATACTGCTTCAGAGCCAGATCGGCAAACCGGTTGTCCCTATTTTCTGGATCGCCTGCGATGATCATGATTTTGAGGAAGTTAATCATACATTTTTATTTGGTCGGAATGGTTCGGCAGAGAAAACACAGTATCGTTCAGAGGATATGCCGTCTGTTTCGGTGGCCGATATTTGTTTTGATGATGAAACCGGATATAAGAATCTGATCGACCAAACAAAATCTATATTGGGTGAGAGCGATTTCACCGAAGAATTATATGGTCGTTTATTTACTGCTTATTCCAGAGATGGTAATTTAGTCCGGGCTTTTGCTCGGTATTTGTCAGATATATTGCCCGATTTTGGTATGATACTTTTTTGCCCTTATGATAAAGATGTCAAAACTATATCAAAAAGTTTTTTTAAACGTCTTGCCGAAGGACATTTTCGTTCCAAAGAATTATTAAATGAAACAGAAAAAGAGCTTTTGGATGATGGTTATCATATTCAGGCACAGAAAAAAGACACAGCCATAAATCTGTTTTATCATGATCCCGAACGTAAGGCTATTCATTTTGAAGATGACAGTTTCCGAGTCGCGGGTAAAAAACTTGGCCTGCCTGCTCTGCTTGACCTGATTGATAAATACCCTGAGCGGTTTTCGCCCGATGTCCTGACTCGTCCGATTTGGCAATCGTATCTTTTTCCGGTTGTGGCGCAATCCGGGGGACCATCTGAGATAGCCTATTTCTGTCAGATAGGAAAACTTTTTGAACATTATGGGTTAGTCCAACCGCATATCCTCTTTCGTCCGGCGTTAACTCTTGTTGAAAATCACCATCAGAAACAGATGGAAAAATATGATTTGCAGTTATCTGATTTGGCAGGGGATACTGAACAGATCGTTAACAGTTTACTCTCTGATACGTTTCCAAAGGAGATCGAAACGAAATTATCAGGTTTTGTAAATAATTTTAAATCTGGCTTTGTGGAGCTGTCTGATACAATTCTTGAGTCATATTCTAATATGGGACCTATGACCGACCAGACTTATGGGAAAATGGACGCGGCTCTTACTCATCTGGAAAAAAAGGTTCATTCACAGCATAAGAAAAACAATGAAATAATACGTAATCGGATTTATAAGCTGTCCTCGACATTATATCCGAACAAATCGTTCCAGGAACGCGTTATAAATATTAATTATTTTATAAGTCGATATGGGTTCGGAATAGTTGATTTTATGATTGAGAAAATGGATATACAATCTAATGAGCATCAAATGATTTACCTTTCAGACTATAAAGGTAAAGCGTGAATATAGGTATTACATGTTATCCGGTTGCTGGCGGCTCCGGTATCGTTGCCACAGAATTGGGCCAGAAACTTGCCGAGCGGGGACATCAGGTTCATTTTATTAGTTATGCCTTACCATTCCGGCTTGATAAATTTCGTCAGAATCTTTTTTATCATGGTGTCGAAACAACCGCATATCCGCTTTTTAAACATCCGCCATACACACTGGCGCTTGCGGCCAAAATGGCTCAGGTCGCCTGCCAAAGCGAACTTGATATTCTTCACGTTCATTACGCGGTACCGCATGCCACCTGCGCATTTTTGGCCAAGCAGATGATTACCTGCCGGATTCCAAAAGTTATAACGACATTGCACGGTACAGATATTACATTAGTTGGTTCTGACCCGTCGTATTATGATATAACAAAATTCTCAATAAATTCATCCGATGGCGTTACGGCTGTTTCATCTTATCTGGCCGAGGAAACCAAAGAAGTATTCAAGTTGGACAATGGTATCGAAGTGATTCCAAATTTCTTTGATGATAATCGATTTGTTCCCTCAGAGGGACCGACATGTAGTAGAAAGAATTTTGTGAAAAATGGTGAATTTCTGATTACGCATATTTCTAATTTCAGACCGGTTAAAAGAACTATCGATGTAATTGATATTTTTGAGAAAATATCGAAAAAACTACCTGCAAAACTGCTTCTGATAGGCGAGGGGCCTGATGCCGTTCTGGTTCGTCGACGAGTCAATAAAAAGAATCTCAATGGTTCGGTCCAGTTTTTGGGGAATCAATCCGCTGTTGAAGAGATATTACCATTGTCTGATTTGTTCTTATTGCCGTCAGAAGAAGAATCATTTGGACTAGCAGCCTTGGAAGCTCTGGCGTGCGGAATTCCTGTTATCGGGACATCTGGAAATGGATTAGTCGAAGTGGTTGATGAAAATGTTAATGGATTTTTACGACCTGTAGGCGATACAAGCGCTATGGCCGATATCGCGATTGAGTTATTATCAGATAAATCGCGTCTGGATCAGTTTAAAAAGAATGCGGCGAAAATAGCTTATGATAGATTTAATGCCAACAAAATTGTGGCACAGTATGAACAGTACTATGAGAAAGTATTAAGTGGTTAATTCAGAATCAACAAAATTAGATATTCTGGCTATCGCGGCGCATCGCGATGATGTCGAGATCACCTGTGGCGGTACGATTATCAAAATGGTCGATAACGGAAAAAAAGCCGGAATCCTCGATCTGACACAAGGGGAGATGGGGACAAAAGGAACCGCCGAAGACCGTGAACGCGAAGCTGATGATGCGGCAAAAATTATTGGCTTATCTTTTCGTAGGAATCTAAAACTACCTGACTCCGCCGTTGAAGTCAATCGGGAGAATAAATTAAAAATCGCGCGTGTTATTCGTGATACCCAGCCGGAACTTGTGATTTTGCCTTTTTGGATGCAACGTCATCCTGATCATCTCTATGCGATGCAACTCGGCTACGATGCCTGCTATCTCGCCGGTCTGAAAAAACTTGGTATCGATGGCAACGGCGAACCGTTTCGACCGAGAAAAATTATTTATGCCTCATCGTTCCGTGATGTTAGACATTCGTTCTATGTTGATATCACCGATCAATTTGACCGCAAATTAGAAGCTGTACGGGCGTATAAATCCCAATTCGATGGTTCTCAGCAGTCTAAAGAGATCTTCAAACCGGGTGTAGATATATTTACATATATGTCAGTTTCGGCGATGCACTATGGCCATCAGGTCGGTGTCAAATATGCAGAGGCGTTTACTGTCAAAGAGAATATCCTGATCGACGACCCATTATCAATGCCCGTCAAATCGATTTAATCTTTCTTTAATATATAAACCCTATTAAAACGACAGGTTGAATCTAATTATCTTCATATTTCCGCGAAGCCAATCTCCATCGTCATGGAATCTGGCATACTCATAAGAAAAATCAAGATGCTCAAATAGATATTTTTGAGTGGCGTCTTTGGGGCAAATGCCAAAATGTTTTAACCATTTCAATAATCCGCCAAGATAAATTCCATAACCGGAAGTTTTTTGGTACATTGGGCTGTCTATCATATCAATAAATCCCCACCTGAAATAAAAGAATCTGCCTGCACCGATTTCAAATCCTCTTCGCCGACCCTCCAATATTGCTTTGAGTGAGATTAATTGGGTATGATTAAGTTCTATTGCAACGGCTATTGAATAACTAAATGCCCTGCTTGATTTGAGTGGGGGGGGGTCCGGCCAGATACTATCCGGAATGACTCCACCATCGTTTATTCGTATGTATGATAATGATGGTGTTAAATCAAAGCTGATGCCTTCGTTTGAATAAGAATTATCTCGTAACAAATCCGTTATCGGGAACTCAATCATCCAACCATAGTCATAAACCTCGTCTCGACTTCTAACGCCCATTGCCACATCTGATACTTTTTTATATGACCATCCGATGCCGGCTTTCAAGTAATAATCAATACCCAAATTGACAGAATACATCTTATACTTAAGAAATTCCGTTCCTGAAAATGTTTCGCCGGATGGAATTGATACTACATACCATTTATTCCAATCCAATTTGATTTCGGAGTAGGCCAGCGATATTGAAAGATTTAATTTTCCATTTCTTTGAGACGGTTTTATTTTTTTGTATGAAATTCCGCCTCCGATGCTGAATGTGCTTATTTGTTGGTCAATTTCCCGGTTTGGTGCAAACTCAGATTCTGCAGGTGCTGAAATAAAAAATACTTTATCCAAATGGAATATTCCCAGTGCCCCCGGGTTATATATGGCCGATTGCTCATCGATTATGTTGCCCTTGCATCGTCCCATTGCCGCTCTCGCAGGGGAATTGGCAATAGACTGTCGAATCAAAAGGTTATGATAATGGTCATAGGAAATAGCTACTGGGGAAAATACAACGAACAATAGTATAATATAAATTGAAATTAGGCTAATTCTTTTGCTACACATAAATTAATATCGCGAATAAAAATTATTAATTGTAAACTAATTGATAATGTAAGAATTGTCAATCCAATATAAAAATAATATTAGTCCTTTTGCCGGTAAATTCCCCTCTTGATTTTTTCTATTCATTACGTATAATTATATTGGAAGTGGATAGGATCTGGTGGTCCTTGCGGTCTTCAAAACCGTGGGGAGGCAGTTATGCTGTCTCCGGTGAGTTCGATTCTCACCCCTTCCGCTTTTTTATGTACAGTATTAGCAAAGAATACTGACAACACAAAAAAGACTCTCGCCAACCACACGAGAGCCTTTGCTTTAATTCCACATCAAGAATTAATTATGATTTATTTCTATATCTAAAACACGGATAATATACTTACTAAAGTCTCCCTAATTATTTAACATAGACTCATAATGTCTGTAATCATTTCAATTTTAAACAGTCCCAAACAGTAATTATTCCCCAAAATCTAATAAATTCAAAAATAAATCAATATTCATTTTTACTTGCGTAACTTTTCATCAGCTTTATATTTATGATTGTATAAGAATATGCATAAACAAATTGGCCCTGATATTAAAAGGATTACTTCTTGAATAATTTGATATCTGTTATTATCCCGGCTCTCAATGAAGAAGGCAATATTCCCGAGCTATGTAAGTTATTTGATGAAATGAGGAAAAAATCAGAGTATGATTTTGAACTGGTGCTGATAGACGATGGTTCCACGGACAGAACATATGAGATTATCCGCGATTTGGCTTCAAAACATGATTTTATAAAATATAAGAAACATCCTTCTAATTTGGGATTAACCGAGGCGCTCAAAACCGGGTTTGATGTCGCGGCAGGCGGCATTTACGTCTTTTATCCGGCTGATCTTCAATATCTCCCTGAAGATATTCCGGCATTGGTCAAACCGATTCTCGAGGGCGCCGATGTTACCACCGGTTGGAAACAGGGGAAATATGGCAAAAAATTTGTTTCCTCGATTTACAATTTGCTTTCTCGCAAGATATTTGGCCTTAAGGTTCATGACCTCAATTCGGTTAAGGCTTTTCGAGCCGAGGTTGTCAAGGATATTTTCTTAAGGCGCGACTGGCATCGATATATTGTTGTTCTGGCCGCCGACCAGGGGTATAAAATAGAAGAGGTCAAAATACCTTTATATCAACGAACCTGGGGTGAATCAAAATTCTCTATCTGGCGGATCCCGGTAGGTGTGCTTGATATGATCGCGGTGAAAACCCAAATATCTTTTTTAAGAAAACCATTACTGTTTTTTGGGATTCTCGCCTTTATTTCGATTGGGTTGGGACTTCTGGTAGGTCTCTTTGCGGTGTATATGCGGTTTGTTGTCGGCGAAGGTTATCGGCCACTTTTATATTTAGTAATATTACTAACTGGTCTTGGCCTTGGTTTGTTTATTCTCGGATTTTTATCTGAAGGGATGGCGGCTATTAAAGAAGAGCTTGGTGTTGTACGCAAAAAACTCAATGAGCAAAATCCCAGCAAAGATAATTAGTTTATATAAACGTATTATCAAAAAAGAATGATTGTCAGAAATACAATAAAACGGAGCTATTTTGAGCAAAAATAAATTGCCAGGGAAAAAACAAACAAACCCATCAAGAAAGGCAGAGCCTTTAAATTTCGACCCTGATAAATCAAAACAGTATATTCCAATTTATATTTTGATTCTTCTAATTGGTGTTGTGATCCTGTTTTCTGATTTTATTTTTTCGGACAAAATGCTCAAAGGTTCTGATACAATTAATGCCGGTATCTTTTTCCGCCATTTTTATGTAGAGTATTTTAATAATTTTGGTTCGGTTCCTGTTTGGAACCCATACATTTTTGGCGGGATGCCTTTTGTTGATGCTTTCCATGGCGATACCTATTATCCCTTATCAGTTTTAAAGTTTTTTGGTGATTTCTATCGCGCTCTGGGATTGAATCTGGTTATCCATATATTTCTGGCCGGTATATTTATGTTCTTTACCGCCCGAGAATTTAATCTGTCAAAAACTGCGGCAACTGTCTCGGGGATAGCATATGCCTTTGCCGGATATTTAGTCTCATTAGTTGCTCCCGGACATGACGGTAAAATATTTGTAACAACTCTTTTTCCACTCACAATTTTGTTTCTTGAAAGAGCATTTGATCGGAAACCGTTCCTTAATTTCACCCTGCTGGGATTAGTTATCGGTGTCATAATATTGAGTCCGCATCCCCAGTTATCTTATTATGCATTATGGGCAATTGCACTGTATGGACTTTTTAGATTAGTAAACATATTTTTACAAACCAAATCTGTTATAAAAGTTATTACGCCAGGCTCATTGTTGATTTATTCTGTGGTAATCGGTCTACTTATTTCGGCGATACAATTTTATCCCGGCTATGTATATACAACCGAATATTCACCACGT
>JAAERC010000918.1 GCA_024230695.1 Candidatus Zixiibacteriota bacterium | reverse complement strand
TAAGTTGTTCTCTTTGTCTATTTCAAAATCGTCGAACAAAATCGGCACCTCGTTTGGCGGAATTTCGATTGCATGTTCGGAGTTTGGCACAATTGATAATATACCAATCGACCATTTTGTTAGAATTCTTGACATGTCCTCTGTCTTGTTCAAAGTTAGTTTCTCCATAAAGATAGCTTATTTTTACAGCGTCTTATATCACATTTAGTCTTTATTTTTAAGCCCAATCCCTTTTTAATTAAAGCCAGAAGAAAAACGCTTATCTTTCTGCAAGACAACCGCTTATACTAATTTCTCAATTACGTCGGTCTGAACTCCCCGATTTCACTCTCGGGATTGCAGATTAACCAAATCAAAATATATTGTCAAATAAAAAAACAACAAAAATCAAAATAAATCACAATATATTGTGCTTCAATACTTTGTGATACGGCTATTTTGTGCTTTTTGATTGGGTTTTTCATACTGGAATAATCACTCCAGATGACTAATTTGTTAAGTCATTAAATAACAGCAGGTTTTTAAATGTAGACTCTGTTTAATATATTATAAAAATGGAATAAACCTGATAAATAATGATTTATCCCCTATAATAAATTAGGATGATATTAAGATTTTCTCTAATTATCTACAACTCATAATTATGTAAATAAAAAACATCTTGACTTGGTATATCTATTTGTGGATTTTCTATATATTGTAAGAGAACTTTCCGGTAGCTATAAAAGACCGGAACTCTGCCGCTGTTTGAGACGTAAATTATTAAGAGAAATAATCTTGAACGGAGAAATATATATATGAAACTTTCCGACTATGAACAGGACGGAGTGTTTATTCTGGAGCCAAAAGGGAAAATTATGGGCGGCCCGGATGCGACTCTCCTGCATGAAAAACTCCATGAATGTATTGATCAGGGAAAAAAGAAGGTAATAATTGATCTTTCCGGTGTTGACTGGATGAATTCAACCGGATTAGGTATTCTTATCTCGGGCCTGACTACTCTGAAAAATAATGATGGACAATTAAAACTGGCTAATGTAACCGATAAGATTCAATCTTTATTGACTATAACAAAATTGGTTACTGTGTTTGAAGCGTATGACTCGATTGAGGAAGCACTTAATTCTTTTTGATATATGTAGAACTTTTTATTAATTATATGCGGGGTAGGTTGTCTTAATCAGCCTGCCCTTTTTAATTAAACTGGAGCCAGCATGAGCGGACCAATTATTAAGGATAATACAATTACAATTCCTTCTCTGGAGGACTACCTTCCCGATGTTGACAATTTTGTGGAAGGACTTTTAGAAACTTACGAACTGGACAAATCGGTAATAGCCGATATTGCCATTTCTGTAACCGAAGTAGTTGTTAATGCAATTATCCACGGGAATAAATCTATTCTCGAAAAAGTTGTCACAGTGACCGTCAATAAGACAAAAAAGGCCACTGTAATAGTTATAGTTGATCAGGGTGAGGGATTTGATCCGGATGAGGTTGATAATCCGATTGAC
>JAAERC010000917.1 GCA_024230695.1 Candidatus Zixiibacteriota bacterium | reverse complement strand
TTCTTACTATCTAAAAAAATATACAAAAATTGAAAATACTTCTGTATTTCTTGAGATCGGTTGTACTGGTTCAATCACTAAACCTGTCGGAATTGTTAAATGGTCTTATCCTGTCGGTGGCCAGATTGATGAAGAAAAGATAAGGCAGATCGCCATGAAGATATTGTCTGCCGATGTTGACTTGAAGCCATTTTATCAAAAACTAAATAAATCCGTTAAACTGAAGCCGATGATAAAAAGTCTTTATGGTTTGAAACCGATTCTGACAGCAACCACATATGAGTCTGCGGCCTGGGCAATAATCGGTCAGCAGATCAATCTGACCTTTGCCGGAAAGGTGAAAATGAGGTTGGAAAGAAAATATGGAAAATCTATTAAATATGGAAAAAATCGGTATTATCTGTTTCCTGATCCGCAGAAAATTGTCAGAGCCAGAATTGCGACACTAAAGAAAATGCAGTTTTCTTTACGTAAGGCAGAGTATCTTATTGGTCTGTCCAAAGTATGTGTGAAACATAATGATTTCTTTGATTCATTGACAGATATGCCATATCAAGAGGCGATAGATAAATTGATAACGGTACGAGGTATTGGAGTTTGGTCGGCGAATTATTTATTAATGCGAGGGGTGGGGCATCTTAATTGTTTGCCGCTTGGTGACACCGGGTTAACTAGAGCCACAAAAGAAGTTTATAATATGAGAACAAAACCTGATAATGAAAAAATAGAAAAACTGGCTAGGAAATTTGATCCTTATCGCTCATTATATACATTATATCTTTGGTTCACGCTAAATTAGGGGATGGGAAAAATGAAGAAAGTTGTTTATATTCATAGGTTTAAATCACATTTGGGCTGGTTTCGATTGGCCTCGACTGAAAAAGGTCTGGCAATAATTAATTTTATTGATGCCGCAGGTTTCAAGTCAGATATTAAAAAAAGATATGCTGATTTTCAAATTAAGGATGGTGGCGTTATGAATAAAAAGGCCGAGAAACAGATCCTTTCTTATCTTGATGGGAAATTAAAGAAATTTTCACTTAAGCTTGATATTGAGGGCACTCCTTTTCAAAAAAGTGTTCTTCGTAAAGTAAGCTCAATACCTTATGGTAAAACAATGACTTATGGAAAAATTGCCGCCTTTGTTGGAAATCCCAAAGCGGCACGGGCGGTTGGATCTGTGAATGCAGGAAATGCACTTCCGATTGTGATTCCTTGTCATAGAGTTTTGGCAGTAAATGGCCTGGGCGGATATGCCGGTGGGCTTAGGCTTAAAAAACTGCTTTTAAACCTTGAAAAGGCTAATTTTTAGCATATTGTATAATCCACTTTATCTCAATTATTGTAGTTTTTGATATAATTGATCTCAATAAGCATCGATTCCTTATTGATAGCACTCAACTATTATGGGATAAATCCCATATTTGTTTCAAAAAAAACGGATTTCTATTCTAATATCTATATGCCCAAGAAATATATTGCCATCGTAAGGTATAAAGAGGCAACAAGATGCAGGATATCTTTGGTTGTACACACGATTGTTTCACCGATGGCATCGTTTATGCAAAACCGATAGTAAACAATGAATATTGGAAGGCGAATTGATATGTTAAAGAGATTATTAAATAAGAGCGGCTTTACGCTGATTGAGATGATGACAACAGTTGTCATCGTTGGTATTGTTGCGGCAATGGTTGCGCCTACTTTTGACGCGGCTATAAAACGTAACAAATTTAAGGGAGAAACAAAACAGATAGTTTCAATGCTTAGAACGGCTCGCTCCAATGCTATCGCCGAAAAAACGCCTATGGGCCTTTGTTATGAGCAGGATGAAAACAAAATGATCATGTTTAAAGAAATGTCTTCTCCGTCAAATTACAGAATGGATTGGGGCACTGATACGGTCAAAATGGAAATGCAGTTTGACACAACACAGGGTTATGGTGGTTCCTATTTATATGGGACTTTTAGTAATGAAGCCCTTGTGTTTCAAGCAAATGGTTCGGCGTCAGAAAGCGGCACTATAGATTATAGCTATTTCAATGAAGATGTCTCCTGTTATAGCACGATAAGTGTATTAGCCTCAACGGGTCGCGCCAAAGTAGAGTATATG
>JAAERC010000916.1 GCA_024230695.1 Candidatus Zixiibacteriota bacterium | reverse complement strand
TCAATAACAGCGCCTCAATATGGACCGGCTATGGACGCCAATCAATTGGGTCAGTTTGGTACCGTATGGAGTGATTATCGTAACGGTAGTTACCCTTTTGATCCGGATATTTATTATTCGGCTATTGATATAGATGGCCCCGGCTTAAATAATTCAATAACCGCAGCACGTCCTGATTCATCATGCGAATCACCGGATATCGCGGTATTGCCAAGCGGCAATATTATCATTGTCTGGGCCGATCGTCGAGCCCAAAGCTGGAATATTTATGGTCAACTAATTAACTCAAATGGAATAGCCATTGGAACGAATTTTCAAATAAATTCCGAGGAGGGTCTTTTTCAACAACATTCGCCGCGAGTTGCCGCTATCTCAGATGGTCGATTTATTGTTGTTTGGCATGATAACAGATTTGGCGATGATGATATATTTGGGCGGGTATTTAACTCGGATGTGTCTCCAACGGCAATAGATTTCAGGGTGAATGATGATAGCGATCAAACCAAACAGGCTTTTCCAACCGTTGCCGCCGATGGAAATGGACGCTATTTTATAGCCTGGGTTGATTGGCAAAATGGTGACTATCCTAAAAATCCCGATATCTATTATAGACGTTATGACAATTCCGGAATGGCATTGGGGGATTGTACAAAATTAGTCTCCGATGCAAATAAGCGTTCACAAAAAGATGTTGCTATCTGTTCGGACCGTATGGGAAATCTAGGTTTTTCATGGGCTGACTCAACTTCGGGTCAGTGGGATGCAATGGCAAAGATCATTGATAATGTAGG
>JAAERC010000915.1 GCA_024230695.1 Candidatus Zixiibacteriota bacterium | reverse complement strand
TTGTCGAAAAAACAAAGAATCTTTTAACCATAAATTATAATCCTATCACCGAAATGGTAGAGTTTAGAGTTAAAAACAAATCAGGGAAATGGCATTATTTGGAATGTACTGCAAATATCATTAATAATAAAATGCTGTTTGTTTCAAAAGATATCACTGAACGCAAACAGGCTGAGGATAAACTCCAAACAGAAAGCAATAAAGTCACCACCATTCTCGAATTAATGGTGGACGGGGCATATATTGTCAATAAGGATTATGATATTGAATATGTTAACCCTGTAATCAAAAATAATTTCGGCTCCGTTGAAGGGAAAAAGTGCTATAAATATTTCCATGAATCAAATGAACCGTGTATTTTCTGCAAAAACAAAGATGTGCTGGCTGGAAAAACAGTGCAATGGCAATGGACTTCCCCTAAAAATAATAAAGTATATGATCTTACTGATATGCCTTTAAAAAATCCTGATGGTAGCATATCAAAAATAGAAATATTCCGTGACATCACTGAGCGTAAACAGGCTGAAAAAAAGTTAGCAGAACTATCTTCCATTGTTGAACAATCGACAGATAGTATCATCAAGACAGACACAGATTTTTTAATCACATACATGAATCATGCCGCTGAAAAATTATTTGGTTGGAAACTTGAGGAAATTAAAGGAAAAACTCCTGCAATATTCAACGCCGAGCCATTGTCCTCTGAAATTCAGGAACAAATTTATCAAACGGTGTCAGAAGGGAAAATATACTCAGGAGAAGCATTAAATAAACGAAAAGACGGTTCGATATTTCATTGTTTATTTACATCATCGCCGATTATTGACGCATTAGGTCAGACAACTGGTTACATGGGATTCCAACACGATATCACTAAGCGTAAGCAGGCCGAAGTAAAGCTAAAAGAAAGCGAAAAAAGATTTAAAAAGCTCTCTAACCTTACTTCTGAGGGAATAATGATTCATGACGAAGGCATTGTTATTGATTTAAACGAATCTCTTTCAAATTTACTCGGTTATTCCAGTGAGGAGTTAATTGGGGGAAATATAATAAAGCTTTGCGTGTTACAGGAATACCATGAAACAGTAATAAATAATATTGCCAAAAAGTATGGAAAGCCATATGAAATAAAGGTCAGAAAAAAGGATGGGACAATAATTCCTATTGAGATTGAGGCCAGAAACACCGTTAGTGAGAATAAGTCAAACCGCGTTACAGCAGTAAGAGATATCACCGAGCGTAAACTTGCAGAAAAAAAACTTGAATCATCAAATACATTTCTTAATCAAATCGTTGAGTTAAGCCCATTTGCAATGTGGGTTTCCGATCGAAAAGGAACATTGATAAGAACAAATCAATCTTTGCGTGACACATTAAAACTTACTGATGAGCAATTGATTGGAAAATATAATGTGCTCAAGGATGATAATCTTACAAAGCAAGATTTGATGCCTTTAGTCCAGAACGTTTTCGATAAACATGAACCAACTCGTTTCACTATGAAATGGAGTGCTATAAATGCGGGAAATATTGAATTTGAAAATAATTGTACATATTTTATTGAATTATCTATATTTCCAATTGTGAATACCGATGGTGATCTTACAAATACGGTCTGCCAATGGGTTGACATAACCGAGCGCAAACAAGCCGAAGAAGAATTACGAAAAAGTGGGGCTCATCTTCGTACATTAATCGAAACGATACCCGATATGGTTTGGTTAAAAGATCCCGAAGGTATTTATCTGGCCTGCAATCCCCGGTTTGAGCGTTTCTTTGGAGCAAAAAAATCAGAAATTGTGGGTAAAACCGATTATGATTTTGTAGATAAGGAATTAGCAGATTTCTTTAGGCAGAATGATCGATTGGCGATAGCCTCGGAAATTCCATGCGTTAATGAAGAAGAAGTCGTCTACGCCGACGACGGTCACAAAGAACTGCTGGAGACCATCAAAACTGCCATGTATGATTCAGAAGGCAAACCCGTGGGTGTTCTGGGAGTAGGACGAAACATTACCGAGCGCAAACAAGCCGAAGAAAAATTAAGAAAAAGCAAGGAAAAGTTCAAAAAATATATTAATTATGCGCCAGATGCAATATTTATAGCAGACAGTCATGGGAAATATATTGAGGTCAATGAAGCCGCCTGCAAAATGACCGGATATTCGAAATCCGAGCTTACATCTATGACCATACAAGATATCATCCATTCAAGGGTCAACACGGATGAATTAAGTAGTTTCGAGAAATTAAAAAACACAGGTTCTGCTAAAACAGAATTCGAACTAAGGCGCAAGGATAAGTCAATCATATGGGCATCACTGGATGCGGTTGCACTATCGGAAGATCGA
Organism: Candidatus Zixiibacteriota bacterium; assembly: GCA_024230695.1. The sequence continues at coordinate 5,362 of JAAERC010000915.1, read as the reverse complement.
TTTATGGCTTTCTGTTCAGATATTACAGAGCGAAAACGAACCGAGGAAACAAATGCCCGACTTCTAAGGGCTATTGAACAAGCCGACGAGACGATTGTTATAACCGATATAAAGGGAGTCATTCAATATGTCAATCCGGCATTTGAAAAAACAACCGGATATTCTATTAAAGAGGTAATAGGCCAAAATCCAAGGATTTTAAAAAGTGGCCAGCATCATAGCGATTTTTATAAAAAAATGTGGGAAACAATATCGGGCGGAAATGAGTGGAGTGGCGAGATTATAAATAAAATAAAAGATGGCACTCTTATTACCGAAAATGTTGTTATCTCTCCTGTCTTTAATTCTAACGGTGAGATTGTTAACTATGTTGCCGCCAAAAACGATATCACCGAGACCAAGCGATTACAGGAGTTGGAAGCTCGCGCAGGTAGGTTAGAAACAGCGGGGACCATTGCCGGACAGGTAGCGCATGATTTTAATAATTTATTGGCTCCACTTATTGCTTATCCCGATTTTATCAGAGATGAACTACCAAAAAACCATCCGACATTATCATATTTGGATCAAATGGAAAAAGCGGCTGAAAAAATTGCCAATATCAACCAGGATCTACTGGCTATGGGCAGAAGAGGTCATTACAATCAGGAAATTATAAATCTAAATACAATTGCACAACAGGCCGTGGCTGAAATAGATCCTCTTCCCAAAACTCTTGCCTTTGAACTTGATCTTTGCAAAGACCTGATGGATATTAGAGGTGGAAGCGCTCAGCTTCACCGGGTAATAAGTAATATGCTTCACAATGCTCAGGATGCCATGCAGAATATTGGGCAAATCACAATCAAAACAGAAAATTTTTATGTTGATGATGTCTCGGTCTTATACAGTCGTGTCCCCAAAGGCGAATATGTTAAGCTGACAATAGCCGATACCGGATACGGTATTCCCGATGATATTGTTCAGAAGATTTTTGATCCTTTCTTTACATCCAAAACGACCGACAAAAAGCGTGGCTCCGGTCTTGGAATGAGCGTCGTTGATGCTGTTATCAAAGATCATAAAGGATATATTGATTTGGTCACCAAGGTCGGCGAGGGCACATCTTTTTACATCTATTTCCCAATCACAAGAAAATCCAAAAATGTAGAACAAACTATTGACATCTTAGGCGGAGACGAATCGTTACTGATTGTTGATGATGATGAAGTACAACGTCATGTCTCTTCTCAGATATTGACAAAACTGAGTTATCAGATTACTTCTGTCGATAGTGGTGAAAAAGCCATTGAGCTTATAAAAAACAAAAATTTTGAATTGGTGATTCTTGATATGATAATGCCCAATGGCATAGACGGAGCTGAAACTTACCGTAAAATTCTTGAAATATCACCCGGCCAAAAAGCTATTATTGTATCAGGATTCTCAGAATCAAACCGGGTTATCGAGGCCCAAAAGCTGGGGGTCGGCGTTTTTGTACAAAAGCCGCTAACAAAAGAAGCGATTGCATCAGCAGTTCGGAATGAGCTGGATAAGAAAAATGAAATAGTTATTGGTTAATTGCTATAATCTCTTTATATATTTGTACTTTAAAATGCGACGCCTATAAGGTTGTATATTTTGATTACAATACGACTAGAAACAACTTCTGATATAGACTCTGTCAGAGAAATCAATGAACTTGCTTTTAAACAGCCCGATGAAGCCATACTTGTTGACAAACTGCGAAAATCCTGCAAAAATATTCTATCACTCGTGGCGGAATTGGATAATAAGATTATTGGACATATTCTATTCAGTCAGGTCGTAATTGATAGTAATAAAGGTGTTATCAAAGGAATGGGATTGGGACCTATGGCAACCCTGCCTGAGTTTCAACGACAAGGTATTGGGGCAAGCTTAATAAATACTGGCTTGGGAATGCTAACCAAAAGGAACTGTCCTTTTGTTGTTGTTTTGGGTCATCCGACCTATTATCCCCGATTTGGGTTTGAACCAGCCAGCAACTTTGGAATTGGCTGCGAGTGGAAAGTTCCCAGTGAAGTATTTATGATTCAGGTCTTCGACAATAAATTATTGTCTAATATCAAAGGAACGGCGTTGTATCGCAATGAGTTTAATGAATTAGCCTGATTATTACCTTTATCGCTCATCAATTTAAAAATCAATTTTCTCTCGATTCTATGAATAGAAACTATATCTTATAGTATATATAAAAAAATCACAGGAATTATAAGGAGGTATAAATATGACAGGAGCAGGTGGCGGAGCGGTCGCCGCGGCGGCGGCGATTGCCCAGGCAATAAAAGCATCAGGGGCGATTGTTAAAATGGAACCGGATCAGTTCCAGAAATTACTATCCAAAAGCAAAGATCCGGCGGTGGTGATGGCTCATCATGGATGGCCGACTAAGAAATTTCATTATCTTACATCGTATAAAGGTTTGTTTTTCTATACTAAATCGGTTGATGCCATGATGCTTCCGAGTGGAACCGATTTAATCACTGCCGGTAAAATCTGGATACCGGGTCAATAATAAATTGGGCAGAACTTTTTAAGATTCTGCCCAACAGTTTTTATTAATTCAACAAGTTATATTAATCAACTTTCATAAATTGCCGGAGTACATCCGGAGCATCCTGAAGTGGTCCTTTAGTATCTCTCGTCAGGAAACTACCAACCACAATTCTAAATTTGGCATCAATATCGGCATTCTGGCAGGTAGTCTGCCATTCATCAATAGTACCATCATTATCATTGTCAATTGGAATACAATAACATGTTGACCAACCAGCCAGCTTGCAGGTTATTTCACCTGCGATAACATCACCAAGATTTAAGCCATATTCAGTAAAGATAATATTGCCATAATAACGGGGTTCAATACCACAATCACACTCATCTGCTCCGGGATAACCGATCATTGCAAATTCCATATCATCACTATCGGTACCATCATTACATTCCACATAATCGGTTACATAGCCGGCCGCGACCGGACGATCTGTATTTCCGGCATTCAACATATATTCATCACCCATGGAATAAAATCCATTCTCTTTGACAGCATTCATATTAACCCTTATTGCCAGCATATGCATCACACTGCTTTCTTCGGCTCCATAGAAAAATAGCTCATTTGTATTATAGAATTTACCCGGAGGAATACTCGCCGCCTCTGGGAAGTCCACGCTATAACGAGGTACATTTTCAACAAATATCGAAGCGGTCATACTTCCTTTGGGTTTCATGGTTAATGAACCGCTCGCGGATACCGTATCATTTTTTGTAACCACTATTTGTAAGGAATCGGGGAAATAGTCATCATGTTCAGCCTTTATCCACCATGATGCAACGGGTAATTCTTTGAAGTATTGACCATTAGAAACGGTCCAAATCTCTTCCACTTTACCTTCATCAATGATTGCCCATGCAGTTACTTTTGTATCTCGTGTAAAAAGGGTATCCTGATTGTCATCGTACTGATCACGATAACGTAATTTGATTTCATTAACAATATTTCCTTTAGCAACGCCTGTCTCTTTTGGAAGCTCAATTATAATTGGAGTTTCGGCACCCTTTAGTACCACCGCGGAAACTTCTGTTGTTTCGTATCCGGGTTTGCTCGCCGTAACAGTTTTGGTTCCTATTAAACAATCTGAAAACCTGAATCCGCCATCGGCATCTGTTTTCCAGGTCGTAACATGGCTTTGCAGTGGATTTTCCTCATCGCCTCCAAGGACCACCGTGGCATTTTCGATGATACCAAATGGAAAATCTTTTTGGACAACATAACCGGTGATGTCTCCAAACTCGCCAATTTCTTTCCATATCTTAAATGTCGTTTTTACCTGAGAGAGACCAAACCCATAAACTGTTTTCATAACCGATGTAAGTTTGTTTCCGATTATAAAGCCTTGTGAGATCGCATAAAAAGCCGGCGATGATGCCAGCGCATGAAGTTTATCACGACTTGCGTCGCTGACCGCCTTGCCTCCTAATCTGAAAACAAAATCTCTTGCGACAGCATTGGCCGAAATCAGTTCGGTCAGCTTCTTTGCAATAAGCCAGGCCATATCGGAATATAATTTTTGTTCATACAATAATTCCACTTGAGCAAGGAAATTGGCATCGGACATGGCAAGATCAAGCCACCAGGTATCAAGATTATCATCAAGAAATGTCTCATAGCCATCAACGGCTCTTATACCATTAACACTATTGGAGACAACCGAAGCCAAATGTCCGCAGAATTCAAAGAAAAAAGTAAGGAGTCCGGCCTGATGCGCCCGAGATAATTCGTCGGCGGTTAAATTAGATAGGCTGTTGCTCGCATCGCCAGACATCCCATATCCATAGATATGAACCATAACCGTATCATCATCAGGTGTAACAACCATATTAAAAGTACGTGATGATGGTGCCCAGGGTAAGCCATCGCGAATAAAATCAAGCATCCCTCCATTAGGTGGAAGCCACATTTCCTGATCATTCTTCTCAATATACATCTTGGCCCAACGACCATAAGCATTGGTGATTTGATAAGTGTCTTTCCCAGCATAGGTCAGAGAATGCCCGCTTGTTTCTACAGTTGGCAAAATACCTATTCCGCCGGTTGCATCTTCGGGTATAGATATTTTTTGGGGATCAAAGCCGATAGAAGGATAGTGTTTTGCAACGGTATTTGGGTACAAATCCAAATAGGCCGCCATTACCCTTGCCACCGCTATTGAAATGTCCTCATCTTCCGTTCCCAGCACTCCCGGATCCAGAGCCAGTTTTTGCCCGATTATTGTTTCCAATGTATCAAGCTGAGGCAGGCTTTCCAATTTAGTGATAACATCTACGGCCGCTTTGTAATCCTCACCAACACAAACAAATGGGTTCATATAAACAAGTGCCAATGCTGTGGAACGAATATCGAGATTTATTTTCATTCCTGCCATTGGATAAGGAACAATTTTCATCAGAATCGCCGAAGTGTCCAAATCGTAAGCCATTGCCAAACCGGGGATCATTTTGCTACCGGTCAAATTAAATTCGCCGTCGCTATTAGGGGTTGTTTTTTCATCGCCAAAGCTGACATTAAGAGTGCTTGGATCAATGTTAATTCCATCAGGAATTTCCAGTTCGCCCGTCATTGAAACCGGCGAACCAACTTCGACTGTAGAAGAAGTCGAAGAGTCCTTCCCACATGAAAAATAAAATAATATTGATAGTACCAGTAGCATTAAAACTGAGAAGTAAAAACGGTTGTCCTTTGTCATAATCCGATCCTTTTTGATTTTTTTTAGATGGGCACAAATGTTAAAACATGGTTGGAAGTGCCTTGCACCTGTACATTGTCTCCTTCTACATTCTT